>JBAZPA010000125.1:0-4648 GCA_041648435.1 archaeon | reverse complement strand
CTCAAGGCGGCGAATTCCGGCCAGAAGGTTTTCATTGATTATTCCGATTCAAACAATTCGTATTCCTCGAGCCTTTCCCTTAACGTTTCAAAATCGCCTTTGGACTTCAAGGCAAGGCTTGCCTCCAATTCCGTTTCGGCGGGGGAAAAATCGCGCGCATTCGCCACCCTGAAAAACAATTCGCAGTCCGAAATAACGGACGTGTATTACTCGCTCCTCGTTCCTGACGGAATCATTGCGGGAAAGGGGAATTCGCTTCCCTCGCTTTTGGCGGGCGCGCAAATAAAGGATGCGGAGCTCGAATTCGAAGCCCAGAAGGAAGCGCAGGGCAGTTACCCGATTTCAGTGCGCGTGGGATTCACGGATTCCTCGGGGCAGCACGTACTGCAAAAGCAGTTTTCAGTAAGCGTGGGCCAAAAGATTTCCATTGTGCTCGTTGTTCTGATAATCGCGTTCGTTTTCGTTCTCGGCGCATTCGTATTCTCGGGAAAGCGCAGGCGCAAAGAGGAGCCCGCGAAAGCAAATGTGGAAGAGAAGCCGAAAGCGGAAGCGAAGCCGAGAAAGGAAAAGAAGCCGAAGAAGGAAAAGGAAAAAAAGAAGTGAATTTTTCGCAGTGAATTTTCACGCGCTTACCTCGATTATGTCCCCGCTTTGAAGCTCGTAGTCCCTCGAAACCCTCTGCCCCGGAAACCTCGTGGAGCCCCACACCCTCGCGAATTTCATGCTTTTGCCGAAGTCCTTGTGAAGCATTCTCGCCGCATCCCCTGCCTTCGAGCCCCGGCGCATCACCAACGGCTCCTTGTAATCGGGCTCTGAGCCCGGCCTCTTCGTGTAAACGAGTATCTTGTTGAGCATTTCGAACAATTCGACAGCGATTCCGTTCAGGCAATTTTCATCCTTCAATGAATTCCACGCGATTATTTTTCCCCCAAAATCGGAAATCGCCCTTGGGTTCGCCTGAATGCCCGGCTTCTTGCGCACTATTATTGCAATTGCTGGCTTGTAAATTATTCCATCGTCAAGGCACTCCGAGATTTTTTCGATTGTGGTGGCTTCTTTCAATACTACGGACGCGTTCGTGTAGCCCATTTCTTTCAGGAATTCCGTGAATTGCTTTTGGGGAACGCGCAAAAACTGCTTTCCGTTTATCGTTATTCCCTGAAAGCTGCTTTTCCTGATTTCAATCTGCGGTTTCCTTTCCGCGAGCTTTACCTGCGCCTTCTCGAACTCCGCCTTCAGCAAAGAAAATTGCTCTGCCTCCTTTCCCGCTTCCACAAGCAATGCAACCGCGTCAGCATTCCTTATTATCGAAAACAGCTGGGTTCCGAAAGCCTTTCCGCCCGCGCTTCCCTCGATCATCGCGGGCAGTTCCACGAGCTGGACCCTTGCCCCCTTGTAATCCATTATTGCCTGTTCGGGCTTGCGCGTGGTAAACTCGTAGGGCGCCACTTCCACGTCAAGGTTAGTGAGCTCTTTCAGGAGGGAGCTTTTGCCGCTGTTCGCCATTCCAACGAGAACGATTTGGCCGCAGCCCTCTTTTTTCACTGAAATTCCGGTTGCGCCCGACTTTTTTGCCTGCTCCTTCTGCTTTTCAATGGAGTGCTTTAATTGCGCGATTTTCTTGCTTATGTCGGCGCGCAGTTTCTCCGCCCCCTTGTGCTTCGGCGCGTAACTCCGCATTTCCATGAGCGCGAGAAGCTTTTCCTGCGTGGTCTGCGCGCTGTCGTACTTTGCGCGCGCCTTGAAGAAGTCCACGGAAGCGTTCGAGGGCATGAAAAAACAATTTGTGGAATCGGTTAAAAAGGGCTTTGCACAAGGATTTCTTGGGGAAAAGAATGGCAGAAAACGCGGTTTCTTTCGTGCAGGGCAACGCCAAAGCCAACGCAGCAATCTGCACGCTCTGGAGCCCCGCCGGCACTGTCGCGAATGCGCTGCCGCAAGAAAAGTTCTCGCTTTGCGCCAACCTTTACTCCCTCGAGGGAATAAACACGGTTGCGCGCGGAATCCTCGCAAACCCGCTTCTGCGTTACGTAATAATATTCGGGAGCGATTTGACGCACACCGGCGAAACCCTGAAATCCTTTTTCGAGGGCGGAATCGGCGAAAAGGGAAAAGTGAAGGGGTCGAATTTCTCCTTCCAGCCCGAAATCCCCCTTGAAGCGCTTGAAAAGGTGCGAAAGAACGTGAAGCTTTACGATTTGCGGGGAAAGAGCGTCAAGGAACTCGCGGAACTTCTGGATTCCCTTCCCGAACTGCCGGCATTCGCGGAACCGAAGGAGTTCCCGTTTCCGGAAACGCCCCACTTCGATTCCTTCGACTCCGAAGGAGTGGGCTTCCTTGTGCGCGCAAAGAACGTTTCCGCGGGCTGGCTCAAGCTTCTTGACTTGGTAATGAAATTCGGGGAGGAAAAGCAGTCGGAGTACCCCGCAAGGCAGAAGGAGCTTTTGAGCGTGCTTTCAGTGATTGACGAGGAGGACAAAACCCTTCCAAGCTTTCTGGGATTCACGGACGAGGAACTGAAAAAGTACATTCCCTCGATAATGAGCGCGGAAAAACCCGCTTCGGTTTCCTATACCTACGGCTCCCGCATCTTCAGGAAGGAGGACGCGTTCAACGAGAATCAGGTGGAGAGCGCGATAAGCCGCCTGCGGAAGTCGCCCCATACCAGAAGGGCGATTGCATTCACCTGGCGCCATGATGAGGACATGAAGTCGGAAAATCCCCCGTGCCTCACGCAGATAAGCTGGAACGTGCGCAAAGGAAAATTGTTTCAGGCCTGCGTTTTCAGGAGCCACGACATTTTTTCGGCGTGGCCGATGAATTTGTTTGCATTGCGCGAGCTCCAGAAAAAGGTCGCCTCGGAGCTTTCATTGCCCCCGGGCTCATTGTCCTGCCTTTCGGTTTCCGCGCACATTTACGAGAACAAGTGGCAGGAAGCGAAGAAAATCATCGAGGAAAAATGCGCCTCGCCGAAATACCTGTTCCGCGAGGACCCGCGCGGCAATTTCCTCATAAGCATCGCTCCCGGTCTCGAAGGCAGAAAGATCGTTTTATTGCAGCACTTCACGCCCGACGGAAGGAAAACGCAGTTCTCGTTCCACAGCGTAAAGGAGGGGGAAAAGCAAATCGTCGAGGACCTCACGACGCAGGTATTGCGGCAGAACCTCGTTTCAAGGCCGGACCATGCGATGTACTTGGGCAAGGAAATCCAGCGCGCATTGGGCGCGATACGCGATAACAAGGAATACGTTCAGGACTCGGACTGATTTTTTCGCGATGCCTCGTAAACCAGCAATTCCTCGAAGAACAATTTCTTTTTTCCAACGATCCCGAATTTCATTCCCGCCTTCCGTAGCAATCTTTCCGTTTTGATTTTCCCGTTCAGCGATGTCTGGAGAAAAAAACATTTTCCTTTGGGATTCAAATGCGTGGGAAATTCCGCGAGGAACCTGTCAAGCACCTCGCGCCCCCTCTTTCCGCCGTCGGTGTCAAGCCATTTTATTTTGTCGCTCGGCACGTAAGGCGGATTGAACGCGATGAAATCGAATTTTCCCTTCAGCCGCGAAAACAAATCAGAAAGCGCGAATCCGATTTTCGCCTTTTCTCTTCGCGCGTTCTTTCCGGCCTCATTGAGCGCTTCGGGATTGATGTCGACCGCGGTCACTTTGGCCCCCGCATTCGAGGCGCGGATTCCGATTATTCCCGAACCGGTTCCCATGTCAAGGAATTTTTTTCCCGCCAATGCCTGAAAGTTGATGCGTGAGAGAAGCAATTCCGTGTCCTCGCGCGGAAAGTAAACCGGATTCACTTTTTTGGCTGTGGCTGGCATGCCTTCAGCTCCGGGTGCAGCAGGCAGACCGCGTTATCTATCGTGCTCTGGTTTCCCCCAATTACCGGGTCCGCGCCGGGAATCACGTACTGGCAGTCCACAACGAATGTGGGAACCCACTTTATCCCGAATTTTCCTCCGAAAATCGCGTCCGTGCCGTTCTTTCCCGCAATCCCCAGAGTTTCGTTCTTCAGGTAGCATTTGCCGAAAGACGGAATGTTCTGGATTTCAATGCTTTTTGCGATTCCCTCGAGCTCGTCAAAGAATTTTTGGTCGTCCGTAATGTAATAATCCCGCGTATTCTGGTCGATTGAAATCAGGTCGCGCAAAGGAGTTTTTTCTCCGAACATCCGGTCGAACGCCATTGCCATGAATTCATCGCCTTTTCCCTCGAGCTTTGCGCACTCGTAGGCAACCGCAACCCTTTCCGAGGGCGCGCCGAGCAGAACGTAATTCCTGTTCCTGAAAAGCATTTCGGAATTCAAGTCCTGCTTTAACCTGCTTACCAGTGGCAGTGCGCCGTTGCATGGAGCGCACTTGAAGTCGAAGAACTCGTCCACTGTCACGAAGCCGCTTTGGGGCGAGCATTCAGTGCTTTGGGGTTCAAGGTACATTGTCTGCCTCGGAATCCCGTCCAGAAACGTTTCGGGAACAATGTAATTCCCGTTTTTCTTTGCGAATTGCCGGCCGAATATTTTGTCAACGCCGGCGTAAAGCGAGAGCGCGTTGGAGTCCACGAGCAAAGCGGGAACCGCAATAATGCCGTATTCCGCGGCAAGCTTTTTCCCTTCGGCGCTTTCCGCGTCAATTGCCTTCAAT
>JBAZPA010000124.1:0-4670 GCA_041648435.1 archaeon | reverse complement strand
CCGCATCGTGTAATCCCTTATTTCGAATCCGCGGAAAAGCCTTTTCAGGCCCCAGTAAGAAAGGTGCTTTTCATAGTACTGTTCCCCTTTTCCGCAGGCGCGCACGTAGGCATTTGCGAGGGAACGCGGAAGCCACGAAAGGAAAGGCAGATTGTAGTGGCCTTCGACGAGCATAAGGCGGTTTCCGCCGGAAAAATATGCCGCGCCTTTTGGCCTGAGCACGCGCGAAATCTCGGAAACCATTGCGGAATGACTGGGAACGTGCTCGTAAACCTGCTGGCACAAAACCAAATCGAAGGAAGAATCGGGAAAAGGGAGCCTTTTTCCGTTGTACAAAACGAATTCCGCGTTTCTTTTGGAATTCTTTTTCGCGAACGCCAGCGCCTTCGCATCGATGTCCGCGCCCGTGATTTTCCTGAAATTCGGCGCGAGATAGTTCGCTATTATTCCAGTGGAACAGCCGTAATCGAGGCACGACATTTTTTTCAGGCGGCTTTTCCCGAACTCGCTTTCAAGCACCGCGAGAATCATTCCGGCTTTCGCTTCCCGGCTCTCCGGTTTCCAGAGGTTCCTGTCCTTGGAGGAAAGCCCGAACTGGAAGCCCTTTCTCACGACATAATTCCCGCGCATAATGGTTCCTCCGCGATTCGTCAGTTCCTCAGCGCTTCGCTTTGATTCCTTGGGGCTTCGCCTTCAATGCCGAATCGTAGGCTTCAAGGTATTTTTTTGCCTCGATTTCAACTGAAAAATTCCGCAGGGCCCTCTGCCTGGCGTTTCTGCCGAATTCGGCCTCCTTTTTCGGGTTTTCCAGAACGATTGAAATTTTTTCCGCGAGCTCTTTTTCGTTTCCCGCCCCGAAAAGGAAGCCGGTTTTTCCGTCCTCCACGACATCCGTGAGGCCGCCGAGGCGCGACGCGATTACTGGCCTTCCGCAGGCGGAGGCCTCCGCGGCGGCAAGGCCGAAGGTCTCGACTTCGCCGCGGGAATCCGTTATCGAGGGAACGACGAAGACATTGCAGCCGTTAGCGTAATCAGGAAAATCTCGGTTCTCTATTTTTCCCGCGAAGAAAACCCGCTTTCCGAGCAATCCGAGTTCCTGCGCAATGCCTTTGAGCTTCTGTTCCTCAACGCCCCAGCCCCCGATCACGAGAACAGATTTTTTGCCCTTCAGGAGCGGAATCGCGCGTATCAGGGTTCCGATGCCTTTTTTTTCAACGAGCTTTCCGATTGAAAGTATTATCCTGGAATCCGCAGCAATGCCGAAGCGCTTCCGGATTATTCCATTTCCCTTCGTTGGCGCGAACAAATTCGTGTCGAGGCTGGGGTTGATTATGCGCCAGTCCCTGCCGCTGGCGCGAAGGAATTTTTTCGCCTCGCCAAAGGTGTAGGTGCTGTTGAATGCCACCACGTCGCTGTTCGAGAGCACGAGGCGGTTGAGGAAGCGCTCCAAGGCGTTGCCGGAAACTATCCTGTGAACCGTTGTGACCAGCGGCCTGCGGAAGATTTTTTTCAGCGCCAGCCCTATGAGGCCCGACTCTATGAATTGCGCGTCAATCACGTCCGCGTTTTTCGCCTCCCGCAATGCGGAAATCAGGAACGAGATTCCGAAGAAGGGCACTTGGAGCAATGCAAGGGGGCTGCGCCTGAGGTTCGCGGGAATCCCGCCTCCGCCGTACGCGAGGCGCTGGAGGGATTTCGGCCAGAAGTATTGGAATCTTACCACGTTCACGTTGTCTATTTTTTCGCGCAGAACGCTTTTAGCGGGCGAATCCGAGGGGCAGATTACAGTCAGGGGGGAACTTCGCGCGACAACCTTTCCCCACGAATGCTGCAACGAGTCGTCGCCCCTGAAGCGCAGGTAGGAAGTCGTGAGCATGAGTATTCTCGGTTCCGCCATTCCAGCCACCTCAGCTCCACCGCTGGGACTTCAGGATTTTTCCGACGCTGAGCCACCAACTGATGTAATCGAGCTTTCTCCTGCTCCTTGCGATGGTTTTCAGGTACGCGGGGGAAAAAACGAAAGAAATGTTTCCGAGCGCGCCCAGAATCGCTTTCGGGTTTTTCAGGGAAATATTGTGAATGCTCGGAAACTCCCTCTGGAGTTCCTGAAGAAGCTCCTTCAGGTTGCGCCTGTGCTGGGAATAATTGTACTTTGTCTGGATGAATTCGAGCCATTCGTCGAATTCTCCTGGCCGGGGCGCGAGCCTGTAGTAATCCTCGACAGGCATTTCCTTCTGCACGGAAAAAAACAGGTCGGTTCCGGGGTAAGGCGTGCAGATGTTCCATATTGAAACCGTGGGCTTCAGGTCGCGGCAAAGGCGTATGGTTTGCTGAAGGTCCTCCTCGGTTTCCGTGGGCAGGTTTATCATCATGTTCGCGAACGTCCTTATTCCGTGCTTCCTGCAAAGCGAAAACGCGTCCCTCGCCTGCTGGGGCGTGGCGCCCTTGTCGATTATTTCCTTCTGTATTCTTTCGGAGCCGGATTCCACGCCGAAATCGATTTGCACGCATCCAGCATCCTTCATTTTCAAAAGCATGGGCTCGTCGAGAAGGTTCACGCGGGTCTCGCACGCCCAGATGAGGCCCAACTTCCTTTCCTTCATTTCAGCGCATATTTCCTCGACGTGCTTCCGGTTAACCGTGAAAGTGTCGTCGTAAAAGTAAAGTCCGTCGATTTTGTATTTGTCCTTCAGGAGCTGGAGCTCTTCCCCGACGTTCTTCGCGCTCCTGTACCTTATGGTGCGCTTGGACTTGTTCTTGTTCACGCAGAAAAAGCAGTTGTAGGGACAGCCCCTGCTGGTAAAGACGAAAAATCCTGCTATCGGGATGCCTCTTATAGTCCAGATGTCAGGCTTCAGGTAAAAATCCATGTCGACTTTGTCGTACGCCGGAAACGGCAGGTCGTCCAAGTTCTCAATCAGAGTTTTTTGCTGCGTGAGAACGATTTTTTTGCCGTCGAAGTACGCGAGGTTGTTTACCTCGGACAGCGGCTTTTCTTTCCTTAGCGCGTCAACCAGCTGGAAGAACGAGGGTTCGCCCTCGTTGAGGATGCAGAAGTCTATCGGGCTGTCCCTGAAGAGAAGGTCCTGCTGGATGAATGTCGGGTGGCTTCCCCCGACGACAATTTTTATCTCTGGATTTACCTCCGCCTTTACCCTTGCCGCGAATTCCTTTGTAGCCTGCACCTCCGGAGTGTCGCACGTGGTTCCGATGACGTCGGGGCTGAGGCGCTTCAGTTCCTTGATTATTTCGTCCTCGGTTTCGTGCACCGAAGCCTTTCCCTTCACGTCGACGATGTCCGCCCTGCAACCCTTGCTTTCAAGGAACGAGGCGATGTACATTAACCCTATCGGGGGCCTGCTCGAGGACGCCCTTCCAGCGGGCGAAACCAGCGCGACAACCTGCTCTCCCAAAATTTTCCCTCCGGATCGATTGGCAACGGAACGTAAATTACTGAAGACAAAACGTATTTTAATGCAGAGCAAAGGCGGAAAAACGGTTGCGCGAAAGGCGTTTCGGGCAGCAGCGCCGCGCAGGGAATCGCATTTTAAATTGTTTCCAGAAAAAGTCCTGAGGTGCAATTATGAAAATACTCCTTGTGAGCTCGCGGACCAAATTCGGGAAATACGGAAGCACCCTGCCCCCGCTGGGGCTGGCTTCGGTGGCATCGCGGCTCGTTAAGGAAGGATTCGAAGTCAGAATACTCGACCAGCCCACGGAGAGAACCACGAAGGAGGGATTCGAGGAATACCTGCTAAGGGAAAAGCCGGACGTGATTACCTTCGGCGCTTTCACGATGGAAATGCCCGAAGTCGCGGAAGAGGCGAGGGCAGCGAAGCGCGTCCTTCCAAACGTAAAAACCGTTATCGGCGGCTACCACGTTATCAGCCTTCCTACGGAGACTCTGGACGAGTTCAAGGAGTTCGATTTCGGCGCCGCGGGGGAGGGCCAGTGCCTCGTGAACCTCGCGAACGCGCTCAGAAGCAATCTTGATTTCGCGGATTTCAAGGGAATAGTGTACAGGGAAAACGGGAAGGCGGTTTACACGGGCGCCCCGCCGAAAATCATGGATTTGGACGGCATCCCGTTTCCGACATATGATTTGCTGCCCATGAAAAAATACAGGTACCAGCAGGAAAGGACGAAGGACAGGCAGTACTTCACGATGATGACAATGCGCGGCTGCCCCTTCCAGTGCACGTTCTGCGCGAACGCGGGAAGCTTCGCGGGAATGCGCTCCGTGAAGAACGTTCTGGAGGAGATTGACGTTTTGTACAACAAGTACGGCGTCAGGGCAATCGGTTTTCTGGACGACACGTTCAACATCACGAAGGAAAGGGTCATGGAGCTTTGCGAGGGCCTCATAAAGCGCAATTACGACCTCGTCTGGGGCTGCCTGTGCAGGGTGGCTCCGGTGGACGATGAAATGCTCGGGGCAATGAAGAAGGCCGGATGCGCGAAAATATCGTACGGCGTCGAGTCAGGCAATCAGGAAATCCTCAACCTGATGAAAAAAGGGATTACGCTTGAGCAGATAAGGAACACTTTCGCTCTCACGCGCAAAAACGGAATAATAACACTGGCATACGCGATGATAAACCATCCGGACGAGACAAGGGAGAATATCAACGAAACCAAAAAATTCGTAAAAAGCCTGAAGCCCGACTACA
>JBAZPA010000123.1:0-4689 GCA_041648435.1 archaeon | reverse complement strand
CGGAGTTTCAATTATGCTCGTAGAGTTTATTCGTCGAACATGGATTTTCAGAAAGGCCGTCTATTATCCGGCGCGGGCAAGAGCGGCGGAAATAGTCAGTCGAATCCGCCCTTACATCATAATGGGCGATCGCATTCTGGATATCGGCTGTGGAACCGGCAACATCAGCGAACTCCTGATGCAGGAAGATTTCAATGTAACGCCGCTGGATATTCAGGACATCAGTTTTTGCGATGGAATTCATCCCGTCATTTACGACGGTCATATCATTCCGTCAAATAACACTGAATACGACGTCGCTCTGCTCATTACCGTTTTGCACCATACGCCGGATCCCGAAAGTGTCCCGAATGTTCGGGAAGCGAAGCGCGTCGCCAAAAGGATCATTATCATCGAGGATATTTACGTCAATTGGTTTCACCGGCAGTTGACCTATTTTTGCGACAGCCTGCTGAACCTGGACTTCTTTCATCATCCGCACTCCAACAAGAACGACGACGGGTGGAAAGAACTCTTTAACCGGATGGAATTGAAATTAATCGCGGCTGAGTACAAATATTCCTTTCTCTTCTTTAAGCACGCCACGTATTGCCTCGAGGTGGATTGGGTCAATTAGGTTGAGTAAGTTGGATTCGGTTGATATAGGGCCTGTCCGCCATCGGCGAATTGATTGGGTTAAATGGGAATAATAGGGGGACAGAGTTGCGGTTTGTGTTTTGGTCATTTGGATTTTGTTGATTGGATATTGTTTGGGATTTGTGATTTGGAATTTGGTGCTTCCGGAACAGTTAGGTACTCAGTCCTTCTTCTGTGGTAACAATGTTTCGTGGTCATATCAGCGCAATTCGCGGATTTAATTATACCTTTGAAAAACAGATTCCTTTCATTATTTTTCTGTGTGATAGTGAGTAGATAGATGTACGTTCCCGATGTTCAAATAAAAACGGCGCTGGATATTTCAAAAAGCAGGAAATACCTTTTCAGGAATCTGCTCATGTCGAACCTAAACTTCGGTTCGGATAAAAAGACCCAAAATCCCAGGCATTACTGGCACTCTTTCCCGGCAAAGTTTCCGCCCGACCTTCCAAGACTGTTTATCGAAAACCTGACAAGCCCCGGACAGGTCGTATTGGACCCGATGGCGGGATCGTGTACAACTCTGATCGAGGCATCAATGATGAATCGTCTGAGTTATGGTTTTGACATTGACCCGCTATCTTTTATAATTGGCAAAGCGAAGCTACATAATTACGATCTCTCGGAAGTCAAAACTGAAGGATATAAAATCCTAACGCTCGGTCAATTCGATTTCGAGTTCAAACGGGAAGAATTAACAAATGATCTCAACTCACGGTTCGACAAAGAAACACTACTGTTTTTAGATTATTGGTGGCTTAAAGAAACCCAAATAGAACTTCTCTCGCTAATCAGGCAAATCGAAAAAGTAACCGACGAGAAAATCCGCGATTTTCTGAAACTGGTATTCTCAAGTATCATTATCACGAAATCCGGAGGTGTAACGCGCTCGCGCGATCTGGCGCACACCAGACCGCACCGGGTTGAAAATAAATTGCCTAATTCTGCATTCACCGAGTTCGGGAAAAAACTGATCAGGATTTTAGATAATGGATACCGAAACCTACCGACGAAAAGTATCCTCCGGATCGGTAACGCGAAAAGCCTTCCGCTGAACGATCGATCGGTTGATCTGATTGTCACTTCGCCGCCTTATGCCAATAACGCAATCGACTACATGCGGGCGCACAAATTTTCGTTAGTCTGGTTCGGCAATCACATTGATAATCTGAAAAACACCCGGAAACAATATATCGGCGCAGAAACATTCATTAAGACCGGCAAAACGGAATTGCCGGAATATTCACAAAAGATAGTCCGTACTTTGTCTGAATTAAACCCCAATAAAGGGAAAGCGCTTCATCGTTATTATTGCGAGATGTATGACGTTATCAAAGAAATGCACCGGGTTCTTAAACCGCAAAGCGCCTGCATTATCGTCGTCGCTACATCCATATTAAACGGATTGGATGTCAATACCCACCAATGCCTGGCGGAAATCGGACAATCGGTCGGATTCGATTTGGTCCATATCGGAGAACGCGCCATACACCGTGATAGTCGGATGTTGCCTACCAGTCACTTGAAAAACGGTTCTCAAATCGAAGCCCGTATGCATAACGAATTCATAATAGGATTATGGAAGGAAAGCGACCAATGGTAATCGAACGACTGCGCGACATTTCCGATTTACCTTTCGATCTGGCTATTTGATCAGGACTGAGCGTGGAACACGAAACACAGAACTCGGAACACATTTTTTCATTTGCACTTTCTTCTAAAGTTACGTACAATAACGCCGTTAGGTGTTTGATAGGGTTTTCGCAACGGCATTTTTTATCGAGGGAATGAACGTGGAGTGTGATTTGGGGGAAAAGAAACCAACCAAACGGCAAAGATAGAAATGGATACTTTAGGGAACGACAAACCCTGGAAATGGAGAGAATGTGCAAGATAAACATATGTTAGGCGTATCTGAGCAAGATGTTTAATTCTATATTATTCGATAAATCGGCATTCGAATCACTTAACATCGATGAGATATTTTTTCTTCACCACTATTATTTCCCCATAGTCTCACACATTTTGATTATTGAAATCCTTGCCGACTTAAAAAAGGAGGATACCGATAGAGATAAGTATGAACGGATTCAGCAACTATCTCATAAAATTCTTCAGTTGAACCCCAATTATACTGTTCAATACCAAGATCTGATAGAACGAGAGCTGAGCGGTGAATACATTGAATTGGGGCGAAGACCAATCGTTGCTCAAGGCAGAAACGTCATCAGTGAAACTGGCCAAAAAGGCGTAGTCATCCCTCAACAAGTAGAGGAACAAATTCTCCAGCGTTGGCGAGAGAGGAAATTTGATGAAGCAGACAATCTCTCGGCTGATCAGTGGCGTAAATCCATCGAGGCGAATTCTATTGATCTAGCTAACCTCGACAGACCTGAAGATATACAGTCATTGAAAAATCTTCCTGACATTACCAACTTTGTTGATCAATACATGTCACATCCGGACGCTCAATTGAACATACTGAATAATGTCATAATCCTCTACCATGTCGACCCAAGCATCGCAAGTCAGATTTATTATAAATACGAAACAAATCAGTTTTCCCACCTATGTACTGTCGCCCCTTATTGTTGTTTCTGCTACAAAATATTCCTGACTTTCAGTCTCGCACTAGCACGTGGAATATATACGCCTCGGAAAACGGATATTATCGATTTACAGTACTTATACTATCTGCCCTTTGCAACTATTTTCACTTCTAATGACAAGTTTCACAAAATGTTTGCACCATTATTTCTCGAAGATGATCAAATCTTTATCCCGGGATCTGATTTGAAAGATGACTTAAGTAAAATAGTTGCAGTAAGAGATTCATTGGAAAATGAAGAGCGGGCGGAATGGGTATTGGAACATCGTCGGTATCCGCCGGACCTCGAATCCTCATTCACATCTGAATTGTGGAAACAGCATGTCCGACCGACTCTTAGAACAAGTGATGAAAGTGGAAAGGTACGAACCTCTGAAGAGAACAAAAAAATCGTAGATAGGACAAATCGACTCGCTAATTCTCCTATTAATACGGAGTATGTGGGACCTTTCAAAGATGAAGAAACTGATTTTGTAATAATAGAAAGAAAAATTGGACCAAATGATTTCTGCCCATGCATGAGCGGTAAATTATTCAAAGATTGTCATCTACCTGAAGTGAAGAGAAACAAGAACACCTAACAAGCACCTGTTACTGACGAGGAGGTTACGATCAAGGACAGCAGATTTGAAGAATAAACGATCAGACGGGCCTAAATCACTACGCAAAAGGTACCGCGCAGCAGAGTCGCAAATCCGTCAATCATAAAGGAGAACTGTATAACTTCCATTTTTTAAAATCACTTACACAGGTTGTGAGTATGTAACCAGAACTTTTTTCTCTTATCGTTAATTGTATTGTGCGTCTTTCAATTCCCGATAAGCGTAAGTGCCTTTGATTTTTTCATTATTTTTAGCATAATCGAAGGCGGTCTCTTTATCGCTCCTTAGTGTTCGGCGAAACAATTGGTCTGCATCGAGGTAATGCTGGTGGGCATTCATTCCTTTATTGCTTCTTAGTGTTCCATCAGCGCCGGATTTTAACAAGACAGATATCACCTCAGGATTTTGATTGTTATAGGCGGCGCACATTAGAGGAGTCCATCCTGTGGAATCACGATCATTGACATTCGCTCCTGCCTTGATCAAAGCCGCAATCACCTCAGGATTTTGATTCTGCCAGGCGGCATAAATCAGTGGAGTCCATCCATTGGAATCTCGTTCATTGATATTCGCTCCCGCTTTGATTAATGACATGACCACTTCTATATTTTGGTTGTCCCGGGCGGCGAATATCAGAGGACTCCATCCATGAGAATCCAGATCATTGACATTTGCTCCCTTATTAATTAAAACCGTAATCATCTCAGGATTTTGATTAATGGCGGCTAACATCAGAGGAGTCTGTCCATCGGAATCCCGATCATTGACATTTGCTCCCGCTTTGATTAAAGCCGCCATCACCTCAGGATTTTGATTGTAACGGGCAGCGTACATTAAAGGAGT
>JBAZPA010000122.1:0-4729 GCA_041648435.1 archaeon | reverse complement strand
GCCCATTATGATGTAAGGGCGGATTCGACTGACTATTTCCGCCGCTCTTGCCCGCGCCGGATAATAGACGGCCTTTCTGAAAATCCATGTTCGACGAATAAACTCTACGAGCATAATTGAAACTCCGCGTGAACTATTTCTGTTGCCACGTTGAAGATAACGCTCAAGATTCCAAAATCAATATCTAACTGCGTTGGTTCTCTCCTCATTTGTGCCAATAATATGCAGGAAATCAGAAAAAGACAACGGAAAATTTAACCGGATAGAGCGGATTCGGCGGATATTCTCATATTACCCAGATTACTTAATCAATCCCGAAGGTTCGGGACGGATAGGCTTTAAATCCGGTCGCAGGTGTCTGGTTTCCGGTGACCGGCAACCCGCAACCCGTAACCCGTAACCCAACCCGCCTATTGACAATCCCCATTCTGTCGCTTAAGTTGATGCGGCTTTTGACAGGTCTGTCATTCAATTGGAATTCGATGAGTAATAAATCCCCGAAAATCGTCCTCGCGCCCGATTCGTTCAAAGGTTGTTTAACGGCTAAACAGGTTACAGAAGCGATGACGGCAGGAATTTTACGTGGTTGTCCGTCGGCTGAAGTCGTCTGTGTACCGCTGTCAGACGGTGGAGAAGGATTTACAGAAAGTGTTCTGACGGCCGTTGGCGGTCGTAAAATCGAATGCGTGGTATTAAATCCGCACGGAAAAGAAATCATTGCCGCGTATGCCGTCCTGTCTGACAATGCAACCGTTCTGATCGAAACAGCGGCGGCCAGCGGTTTATCGCTGATCGATGTCCGTGAACGCAATCCGTTTTTGGCTACTTCATACGGAACCGGCCAACTGATCCGCGCCGCGCTCGATGCCGGTTATCGGAAATTCGCGATTGGGCTAGGCGGATCGGCGACGGTCGATGGCGGAGCCGGATTGGTGCAGGCGCTTGGAGCGGAGTTTTTCGATGCGAACGGGACGCCGATAATCCAGCCGATGAATAATGAATTGCTGGGCGACTGCGGCGACATCGATCTGAGCGGACTGCATCCGGCCGTTAAAGAAACGACGTTTATTATGGCTTCCGACGTCACCAATCCGCTGTTGGGCGCGACCGGAGCGGTCAATATATTTGCCGTTCAGAAAGGCGCAACGCCGGAAATGCTGCCGGCGCTGGAAAATAACCTGTCACGGTTTTATGATCTTGCGGAGAGGAAACTTGGGCGCATGGTTCGCAATGTTCCGGGCGCAGGAGCCGCCGGTGGAATCGGCGCCGGATTGCTTTTATTCCTGAACGCGACGGTGCGTTCCGGGATCGAAATGGTGCTGGAACTGACGGAATTCAGGCAAAAGATAAATGACGCCGATCTGATCGTCACCGGCGAAGGACGGATCGACGAACAGACGGCGTTCGGAAAAACGATTGCGGGTGTGTTGAAATGTGCCGGAGAAAGACAGATTCCGGTGGTCGCCGTAGCCGGGAAGAAAGAAGGAAAATTGGACGAGTTAGCCCGCCTGGGATTGCGGGAAATCTTCACACTGACAGAACGAGTGGCGAACCCGGAAGATGCATTCACCAGAGCGCCGGAATTGATCGCGCAGGTCGGGGAAGAGATCGCCCGGCAACAATTCGGCGGAAAGGATCGGAACTCACGGCATTTCCCACCCTTGGCAGAGCCCGGTCAATGAGGCGTTTGGCATTGGGGCATTGGTCATCAGTCATTGGAAATTCCCAATCAACCAAGTCCAACATAATCTACATAATCAACCTATTCAACCGAATCCAACATAATCGACTATAAAAGAGGCAAACGATGAGAATAAAATGTTTTCATTTACCAACGCTCGTTTTGTTGATGCTGTTCGGCGTGCAAGGCGTTTTTGCCGGTGGGATTTTGCCGCCGCAGGCGATGATCGGTCATTGGGCGGGCGAAGGTGAAATCGCAGTCAACTGGACCAAACAACTTCGTCTTCGTCTCGACATTGTTATCTCTGCCGATGGAAAAGTCACGGGCAAAGTCGGCGACGCGGAAATTATCGGTTCGCATTTCGGAAGAAACCGCCCGGTTGCGCGTTGGTTCGGCAATCCACCGTACATGATCCGGGTCAAATTAAATGGCGCGCTGATTCAAAAGGAAGACATCGTCCGGAAAGGCGGCTATATCGTTCTCGATGTGAAAGGCGATCATCTGGAAGGATTTTTTCACTCAACCGGCTGGCATATCGGAACGAGGAAAACCATGTGGATGGCGGTGTTCAAAGTGATACTGGAACCGGTCGGTTAATCTGTCGGGATTACTTGATCAAAAGACATTTTCTCGTTTCCTCTCAGAAATAGAAATTCAAACCGATTGAGATGTCCTGCTGGGTGTTTGATTGATCGATTTTATTTTCAATATTCAATAGATACTCGGTGGAAGTATTTTCTTGTTTATAATGATATGTTCCCCGAATCCGCTGATGAGTATATCGAATGTGTGTGAAAATGGAAAATGAGTCGTTGAAAAAATACTCCGCGCCATACCCAACGTACAAGAAAAATGGCGAATTTACATCTTCCATGAATTCTTCAAAATTTGATTTGGTCGTAGTTGTGCTTGACGAGGGCTCCTCATCTAAATTGTCGTATTTGTAGTTATAGAAAGCGAATTGTTTACCGATACCGGCGGTCAGAAACGGTGATACTCGTTTCGGGCGCGGCGCTAAAAGACTCCACTCGATTCCGCCGATGATTTTCCAGAGACTCAATTCGGTCGTTACTTTATATTTCGATTCACTGGTATATTCACTGGTATACGAAGAATTGTAATAATCCTCGTACCTCCCGATCTCTTTCTCGCTAAAATGCCAGATTTCACCAACAATCGAAAGTTTTTTCGTGATGCGCCACGCAATGTTCGAGCCAACGGAAGCGCTTCCGTAACGCATAATAGTTTCATCCAGATAATCTTCATCGGCATCGACTTGAATGACTGAATAGAAGTTCAGCGGTGAAACCTGAATGCCAATCGATCCACGCGGGATTGACTCTTCGGCTCTGGTTGAATCCGATCTGTTTGTGGTTATGCGAGTCCACCCTTCAATCCCGGGCTTTTGTTTCTGCGAACGCTCCTTCTTTGCTCTTTTCTCGCGCTCTTTCAAGAATTGGTTCAGGTCTGTAAGTGCGGCGACATAGCCGTCCGACTTGGTGTACACGATACCTTTTTCCGACAGCCAGATTTGGAAAATATTGGGTGTCAGATTGACGATCATGAATCCGTTTTTTTCGTCAAGGAGCACTCGTGTATCCTCGAACCGGGAAATTTTACAAGGCAGTTTCAAACTGGCATTTGAAATGACGGTGTCGGGTAATTGGGCAAACAATCCGATCGGAATAAGAATCAGGCAAAGTAACCGTTTCATCGTAAACCTCCTTTTAGAATTGGTAAGTGACGATCCATTGACTTGAAAGAGAGAGTGGGTGAAAGACTTGGTTTCATTTTTCAGCACAATATTCGTTTGATTTTAAAGAATTATTGCCGGTAAGTCAAACATTTTTTACAAGACATCATTTGTGAGTATTTTGCACCGGATCGAAATGCTTGCATTTCTCGTCCCGCCGTTTTAGAATCTGTCGATGGTTTTTCGATTACTTTTATCGGTCGTTTTGCTGGTATCGGTTGGCTTCGCGGGGAAGCCGTGCCGGGTGACATTTATCGTTGAATCGTCGGAATTAAGCGATTCTGCACCGGTCTTCATCACCGGCAATCAAAAATCGCTCGGGAACTGGAATCCGGCGAAAGTACGTCTTCAGCCGCTCGGCAATCATCGTTTTAGCAGGACGTTTACGTTTCCGCCGGGAACTATTATCGAGTATAAGTTCACGAAAGGCGGCTGGGATAAGGAAGCGGTCGATGAAAACGGCGGCGCATTACAGAATTTTCTTATTGATGTTCGCCAGGATACAACGCTTGTCCACCCCATCTGCTATTGGTTGGATGGAAATGACCGGCCGGTGAGCGGTCAGATTACCGGGCGCGTCGATTATTTCCGAAACGTCGCCGGAAAAGGCATCGATCCGCGCGACATCGTCGTCTGGCTACCGCCGGATTACGAAACCGAACCGACACGGCGCTATGCCGTTCTCTACATGCACGACGGGCAGAATATCATCGACCCGCGGACATCAGCGTTTGGCGTTGATTGGCGGGCGGACGAGACGGCAGACAGTCTGATCCGCTCCGGTAAAATCGCGCCGTTTATCGTTGTCGGAATTTATAACACAGCCGACCGGACGGCGGAATATTCGCCAACCCGAAAAGGCGCGGCGTACAGCGATTTTCTCATTCGCACGGTCAAACCGATGATCGATAGAAAATATCGGACATTGCCGGACCGCGAGCATACTACGGTTGCTGGTTCATCGATGGGCGGACTCATTTCGTTTATGCTGGTTTGGGAGCATCCGGAAGTATTTTCCAAAGCGATCTGCATGTCGCCTGCTTTTAAGTTCGATCGGCTGGACTATGTGAAAACCGTTCAAAAATCTTCCGACGGGAAAAAGCCGATCCGGATTTATATCGACAACGGCGGCATTGGACTCGAAGAACGTCTTCAATCGGGAATCGACGAAATGCTAACCGCGCTGAACGTCAAAGGATATATCCAAGACCGCGATTATTTTTGGGTGAAAGATTCGACATCCGATCACAACGAATCGGCGTGGGCAAAGCGTCTGCCGAAAGCGCTGATTCGGA
>JBAZPA010000121.1:0-4764 GCA_041648435.1 archaeon | reverse complement strand
TGTGAAGCATGGCAAAAGCACCGAAATAATAAGAATGCAAAAATAAATTGGCAGTTTACTTCAAAAGATGCACGGATTAAACTTAGGAGACTTTATCCGACATTACAAGGATGACACGACACTAGTTCAAATGTAGCACAAGGGGAGACCCTATTTATTTTCCCATTCAATCATGAAGAACTTTCTGGAGACAAAGCATTTGAACTCATATCGAATAAGCTGAGAAAACTAGGCCCAAGAATTTTGCTATTCCTTAATCGGATTAACGAAATCGAATGGCGAGTTGAACCAGACGGAGAACATGGTCAATACCTCAAAGAAATAGTAAGCCGGGGTAAAGCCAGACAAATGATTGTCTTGGGGCAGAACAACGGACAGGATGATGAAGAAAACTGGCTTGTCTTTGATAGATTTGTACCTGTCAATAAAGTTGCGAGTAAATTAAAAGTTGAAGTTGCGTTCAAACTGAATATAAATGACAAAATAGAATCTATAGCAAAAATCAAGGACTCGCCTCTGGTAGTATTTTTTCCGACAAAAATTGATACTCGTCTTGGGCTACTCATTCAAGGTCCATACGATACTATTGTTTCTCGATCAGAAATTGAAGAGAACGATTGGAATAAAGCCCTTATTAAAGAAACCGCTGTATTGATTACTAAATCTCTGCTGTACCTAAAGGAGATGGGATTGCTGTCAGTAACTCTGCTTGAAGCTCTACCGATTAGGATAGACGATTTTCCGGAGGACAAGCTTATTTTATCCGATCTACGTCGCGATTCGCGAGGCGCTTATGAACGAGGACTTGCTCCCTGCCGATGATAAAACTTACGTATCCGCGCGAAATGCGAAGCTTGCCCGCGGAGTCGATCTCAGGAAGTTACTGAATCAAGATCAACTTTGTTCATTATTCCAATTGGATACAATCAAGTGGCTATCAGGGGAAATAACCCAAGACCGAACTCCAGACCTTCGTTCTTACTTGCTGAACGAACTCCGTGTCGAAGAAGTCACGCCAGACAGCTTTGCACGGAAGATCACTGAGTCGTTTCTCACAAGTCAAACGGACGACTGGTATGTTGTATTCTACGGATATCTTTCTGTTCAGGAAGCGTTGTGGCGTTCACCCCGTTGGTCTGGAGATACGGGAGTAGGCATTCTACGTGTTAAGCCTATCATACGGCTCGAGGACGACAACCTTAAAGTGCCTTTTCAATCCGACAGTACAACACCAAATGTATTCTTACCCCCTCCGGAGGAGACCGATCTCCCTATTGTCAAGCGATCAATTGCCAGCAAGGAAAAAGTAAAGGATTTTCTTAAGCGATTGGGTTTATCGGAACCGGATTTATTTGACGACATCGTAAGACGGGTTCTGCCCAAATACATGAGACCAGATACATCGTCGATTTCTCCAAATGAGCATAAAGCCTACATTCAAACGATTCTCCGTGCTTTGCGATCAGACTCGGAATCTGGAAAATTGAAAGTGATACGGGCCGCAAAGCAGACGCCGTTTATTAAGGCTGTAGATCAGAATGGTAATATAGCATTCAAAAAGCCATTTGAAATCTACTTCCCGACGCAAGAGATTACAGACTATTTCTTCGGGAGTACCGATGTATGGTTCTTAAATGAAACCGAGAGTGAAGAGGAATGGCGTGTTATAGGAGTTGAGAACAAGCCACGCTTTATGAAGATTCAAATTGCCCTTCCAGGGGACGAGAAATACAAACTGAGGGGTTATCAAAGGCATACAAGGGATACTGAGACAACCGATTACAAACTCGATGGGATAGAGAATTTCTTATTGAGATTTTCGGATGAGAAAAAACCATTTGGTAAATATTCATTAATTTTGTGGAACTTTCTTTTGGAGCATCTCAAAGGAAGTTATCATTACCGATTCTATGAAGGTGAATACAAATGGTACTACCGCTATGAACGATCGGCCATATTTGATGCTAATTGGAAAAAACAACTTCGTCACAATGCGTGGTTGCCGAAGAACGGTGATGATGTTCCTCATTCCCCAAGCGAACTTCGCATAGTCGACCTTCCAGAAACATTTAATCGTGATGATAAACTGGCAGATCTCTTGAGTATGAAAAAGGATGATGTTGCTATTCTCGCGGAGAAAGCAGGGATTAAAGCTGAAGACATTGATTTGGTGAGGCAGTTTCCCGAGGATTTCCAGCGCTGGAAGGCTGAAATTGCAGCGAGGAATGACAAAACGGCATTTCCATCAAGAATATCTGCTGATTCAGGACACCGTGAAAAGAAGATGATCGAAAAATATAAGAATGCACCAATAAAGAAATATGAAAAGATACCCCAATCCACTAAAACAACAGAAAAAACAATAGATGCCAAGACTTGGTTAAACGAAATGTATAAAAACGATGCAGGAGATCTGTTTTGTCAAATATGTAAGAAAAAAATGCCTTTCAAGAAAAGAGATGGAAATTATTACTTTGAGGCTATTGAAATCCTTATCGATTTCAACAGGGAGATGGAAGAAATGCACATCGCGCTATGTCCGGTTTGCGCGGCGAAGTATAAGGAATATGTGAAAAGTGATAACGAAAAGATGCAAGATTTCAAGGATGCACTGTTAAATTCCAGTAGTCTTGAAATTCCTGTGGAATTAGATGATAAAGATCAAATGGAAAGTGTTCGGTTTGTCGAAACACACAGACAAGACATTAAAACAATACTTGAATCTGACCTTGAGCAGGGCGGAGAAAATTGTGAAACCCATGGATTATAGAACTCTCAAATCCTCATGATCAGAAGTCATAAGCAGAAAGTGTTGTGGCCAATGGTAATGGTTAAAATTTATTTGAAAAACTACTTGAAAATCCGAAGCAGGGAATTAACTTATAAGTGAAGTTAAGTTTTGAAATAGTACCGGTTTTTGAAAAGGGTTTTCGGACGCGAATATATACATTCCGTCTAAATGGAGAAGTTTATAGCGAATTCAAGAAATTTGAAATCAATCCAAAAGTTATTTCACATCCTGAGTTCTTCACATTGATCAGCAGAATAGATCAGATTCGCAACAAGTATGGTTGCCGTATGGACTGGTTTAAAGATGAAAGCGAGTTTTACAAGATTGACGCCATTAAGCGAATTTTATGTGGGAGAGGAGATTTGAGGTTGTATTGTATCCGCTGGAGCGACTCGTTGCTTTTTCTGGGTGATGGCGGTATCAAAATGCCGGGGACAAATAGACTTCAGGAAAATCCACCCCTTTTAGCCATTGTTAAAAAATTGGAAAGCATTTATAAAGAATTAATGGATTGCATGCAGGATGAAGGGATCACAATTGAAGAAATCATCAGAAGATATTCTCGACGTTAATAAAACTGAAGCCGAATTGTTTAAAGAATTGTTAGCAAAGGTTCCAGACGATGTCTCGCGTCTGGTTGACAAACAAATGGCGATTTCTGTGGCCGTTTCTGATGCCATTGAGAAAAGTAACTTTAAAAACCGCAAGGCTTTTGCCGAGGCGATTGGCATGAAAGAGTCGATGCTCAGCCGGATCCTTGCGGGCAATGTCAATCTGACGCTTAAAACGATTACTAAGATGGAATCGGCGCTGAATACGAACATCATTTCGGTAAAATCATTCAAATTGGATTCAGAACATCAGGTTAAGTCTCAATCGGGTTTGGGGAAAAAGGTTAGCATTTACAATTCCGGCGAAGCGGCGATTCCGTCAATTGCTTCAGAAGACAAAGCGAACTATTCCAAGTGATGATAGCGACGAAGACTTGAAAACACAAAGAAAAGGTAAAGGTAAAGGAATAGGTAAAGAAGACAACGGACGCAGAAGGCGAAAATGTCTGAATCGCTGATTGAGCAGATTACACCGATTTCACTGATTAAAGAGAACGACGTTGACAAAGGAAATCTGTGAAATCCTTATTCGCCAAAGGCGAACTGACAGTGTTATAAGTGAAGCGTACAAATATTCAGATTTCATCCGCGTTAATCTGCGGCTAAAAGAATTTCCTCAAACCGAGATGAACGTATCCAGTTCGTCGGCGATCTGGCGGATCATCTCGATCCGTGTGCGATGCGGGAGGAACGCGCTCTTGAATCCGCTGATGATGATTTCCTTATAATTGCGGACATTAAAATTGAAGTACTCGTGCGCCAGCATGTATTCTTTTGTCAGCGTCGTGTTGGAGATCAGCCGGTTGTCTGTATTCAGCGTGACGCGCAGACCGTAATCGAAATAAAACTTGAACGGATGCGAAGCATAGTTTTTCACGCTACCGGTGTGAACATTGCTCGTCAGACAGATTTCGAGCGCGATGCGGTGGTCGTTGACGTAGTTCAGCAGGTCGCCGTCTTCTTTGAGGCGAACGCCGTGCCCGATGCGATGCGCGCCGCAGTAATGAACCGCCTGATGGATCGATTCCGGCCCAAAGTCTTCACCCGCGTGAAGCGTCGTGTTGATGTTGTTTTTCAGGATCAGATTGAACGCTTCGCGGTGGTCTTTTGCCGGGAAGTTTTCTTCGACGCCCGCGAGATCGAAACCGACGACGCCGCGGTTCTTGAACGCGACCGCCAGTTCGGCGAGGCGATAGGATATTTCCGGCGAGATGCTACGAATTCCGCAGATGATGACGCCGGTCTTGATCTTGAAATCTCTTTCTGCCATTTTTAAGCCCTTGAGAACGGCATCGACGGATTCCATCGTCGTCATTCCGCGTTCGTTATGAAGAATCGGCGAGTAGCGCACTTCGATGTAAA
>JBAZPA010000120.1:0-4824 GCA_041648435.1 archaeon | reverse complement strand
AACCCGCAGAGGCGAAACCGGTTGTTTTTCCGAGGCAAAACGGCGGCGCGGAAAAGGAAAGCGAATTTCAGCGAAGCAGGAACTCGAAAAATAGAGAATTGAAAAAAGAAATTAAAATCAGCGGAAAAAAGATTTGCCTGAAAAAAAATAAAAAAGGGCCATGGACTTCAGTCCATGTCCCCTTCTCCCATTCCGGGCGGCATTCCGCCGGCTCCCGGTCCGGGCCCCCTTGAGGTCGCGGCAATTATGTCGTCAATGCGGAGAATCATTTCCGCGACTTCGCTTGCGGAAGTTATTGCCTGCGTCTTGATGCTCAATGGCTCGATGACTTTCTGGTTCTTCATGTTGTCCAGCTTTGCGGTGTAAACATTGATTCCGATGTACTTGCCGTCCTTGCCCTTGTGCCTCGCCCTTATTGCCACAATCGTGTCAATCGGGTCCATTCCCGCGGTTTCCGCCAAAGTGCGGGGAATTATTTCAAGGGTTTCCGCGAAGGCCTCAACGGCAATCTGCTCCCTTCCGCTCAGGGATTTCGCGTAATCGCGCAGCCTCATTGCGACTTCTGTCTCAGAGCTTCCTCCGCCCGCAACGGTTTTCTTGTCGCGTACCGCGCTTGAAACCGACATTATTGCGTCGTGCACCGCCCTTTCGGCCTCGTCAATGACGTGCTCGGAGCCACCGCGTATGAGAATTGTGACCGCTTTGGGGTTCTTGCAGCCCTCGACGTAAACCATTTCTTCGTTCGAGATTTTTTTCTCGTAAACGCTTTCCGCAAAGCCAAGGTCCTTTTCGCTCAAATCATTCAGGCGTGTAACCACTTTTCCGCCCGTTGCCTTTGCGAGCTTGTCCATGTCGCTTTTCTTTACGCGCCTTACCGCGCTGATTCCTTCCTTTGAGAGGAAGTGCTGCGCCAAGTCGTCAATTCCCTTCTGGCACACCACGAAGTTTGCCTTTGAGTCTTTTATTCTCTGCACCATTTTCTTGAGCATTGCCTCTTCCTGGTCCAGGAACGCCTGCAACTGGTCCGGGCTCGTAATCTGGATTTTCGCGTCAGTCTCGGTTTCCTTTATTTCCAGTGCCGAGTCAACCAGGGCAATTCTCGCCTTATTTATTTTCTTGGGCATTCCGGAGTGCACTATTTCCTTGTCAATGAGAATTCCGTTTATGAGCTCGCTTTTTTCGAGCGAGGCGCCCTGTTTTTTTTCGATTTTGATTGAGTCAATGTCAATCACAATGCGGTTTTCGTCTTCGACCGCAACCTGCTTTATCGCGTTGATGACCAAGTCCGACAATTCTTCCACGCCCTCGCTGGCCTTTCCCGTCATGCTCGTAACCGCGATTTCCCTTAATGTCTTGGTGTCCGAAAACGAAATCGGGTCCGCGATTTTTTCGAGTATTTCCCTCGCCTTTTTTGCGGCAAGCCTGTAGCCGTTGATTATTATGCTTGGGTGAATTTCGTCGTCGAGCATTTTTTCGGCCTTGTCAAGCAGTCCGCCCGCCAAAACCACGGCGCTCGTTGTTCCGTCGCCAACCTCGTCGTCCTGTGTTTTCGCGACTTCGACCATCATTTTTCCCGCTGGATGGTCAATGCTCATTTCGCTCAGAATCGTCGCGCCGTCATTGCTGATTGTGACATCGCCGAGCTCGTCCACAAGCATTTTGTCCATTCCCTTGGGCCCCAAAGTGCTTTTGACCGCGTTCGCGACCGCCTTTGCAATCATTATATTGATGCGCTGCGCGTCCCTTCCCTTAGTCCTCTTTGTCCCCTCAGTGAGGAATATAACTGGCTGATTCATCTGGTTGGCTTGAGTCATAGCATTTCCCTCCGTTGTTTGCCGAAAAAAGCCGCTTTCGCGGATTAATAAGAAACAATTTTCCCCATTACCTTATTCCGAAAAAGTAATAAAAACCCCACGTTTTTTGCAACCGTTGCGACAGCGTTTTTAACCTTTCCAAGCCATTTCTGGCATGGAATCACTTGAAAAGCGCCTTTCGGGCTTCCTTTCCTCCAAACGTCTCAGGCAGGAGCGCAAACTCGCGAAAGGCTGGAGTTCGGAGGTCTGGCTCTGCTCGGGCGCCCGCGGAAAGAAATCCGCCCTGAAAATCGAAAAAGATAAGAGCCCGCGCCTCGCAATGGCGGAGCGCGAAACCGAAAACCTGAAGCTTGCGAATTCAATCGGGGTCGGGCCGAAGCTGCTCGGGTTTGACCTGAAAAGGCGCTGCGTGCAATTGGAATTCGTGGAAGGGAAAACGCTTTCGAAGTGGGTTTTTGAGTGCAAAAGCAAAGTAAAACTACGCAAGATGTTGGACACTCTTTTCGCGCAGGCGAAGAAACTGGATGAAATTGGTTTGAGCCACGGCCAGCTTGGCGGAAAGGGAAAAAATGTTCTTGTAACGCGGAGCGGAAAGCCCGTGATAATCGATTTCGAGAAGGCCTCTTCCGCGCGCGGTGCGAGGAACGCGAACCAACTGCGCGCAATGCTGTTTCTTAATCCGAATTCCGCATTGGCGAAGAAAGTGAAGGAAATTTTGGGGGAAAACAGCGCGGAATGGTTATGATTTCCCGCGTTTTCAGAAAAATTGCGTGTACCATTTCTCGTATTCCTTGTGGTTTCCAACGAAATAGAATTTCACTTCATTCATTTCCTCGAAAACGTCGTACACTATGCGGTTCTGGCTCGCCCTGTCAACGAAGAATTTCTCGCCCATTTTCATGTGCCTTTTCCGCGGGAACTCAAGGATTTTCTTTATTTTTTTCGTCACCCTTTCCATTGTTTCGTCGTCCAGCTTTTCAAAGTATTCCCTCCATTTGTCCTCGAATGCAGGGAAATATTTTTCCATGCTTGGAGTGCGGTCGTTTGGGTTAATCTCGGTTTCGGGGGCAGATTTCCGCAGAACAATTTGCCTTTCACTTCAGGTATTTTGCGTACTTTCCGAGTGCCTGCTTCGGGGTCAGGACTTTGCGTTTTCCTGCCTTTACCTGCCTTTCTATTTCATCTAGTGTCATGTTCACCAACTCGGTCTCGCTCAGGTGCTCCTTCCCGAAGTTTATTATGGCAAGCCGTATGGCCTCCGACTGCGTGTTCGCATAGCCGCCCGCAACCATGCTCTCCAGTATTTCCTTTGTTTTTCCCCTCAGCGTCACGTTCATTGCCATCACCGCAAAAATTTGCAATAACTATTAGGTGTTTATGATTTAAATATGTTCCGTTTCGGAGCATAATTGAATCATTGCGGATTCCGACCCCGCGGAGAAAGCGTGAGGAAAATTCTGGGAGAAAAATTCAGGCCGGAAAACGGATTTACTTCCTGAATTTCCTGTCCACTTCGTTTATGAGCACGTCGCACGCCGCCTTGATTGCGTATAATTCGTGCATGATGCGCTCCTTTTCTATTTCAATGTCCTGCAGGTTCTCGTAAGGTTCAATTGCCTCGCGGAACATCGCCAGGTCAATGTACGAATAGGGGTGCTCATTCATTTTCTGGGTTACGCGTTCCACCATTTTTCCGAGCCAGATGTTCATTTCCCTTTTAACAGTGCCCTTGATTTGCTTGCCGGGCTCGATGTACTGGCGTACCATGTTCACGATTGTGGCTTTCGGAAAAGGCAGTTCTTCCTCATCCTCTTCCTCGCCCGTCTCGCCTTCGACTTCCTGCTCGGCAACCGCGGCCTCTTCGTTGACGCTCACGGAAACCGAGTTTTCGTCAATTTCATCCTTTGCCTGCATTGAATTTTCCCCCAATAACTTGAATTTTTTTAATTGAATTGAAATGAAAAAACAGCCGTTTTTTTGCATTAAAATTTGTGCTACAATACGGTTTTAAAGCCTTGCTTCAATGCCTTCAATCATGCCCCTGCGACCGTGGAAAATGCCTTCCGAGGCAAGAATCTGGCTTGACAAAAAAACGAAGTTTTCCCCCAAGCTTGGCGCGGGCGCTTACGGCAGGGTTTGCTTTGGCAGAATGAAATTTCAGGGCGGGAAAACGCAGAGGGTTGCAATAAAGGTTTTCAAGGAACCCCTTTCAGACGAAAAAGCTTCCAATTATCAGAAAGTAATTGACGATTTGCGCAATGCGGGAGTCAGGATTCCCAAAATGGCAATGGTTAAAATTGACACGGGAAGATTCAACGAGCCCGAATGGGTTCAGGTCTCGCAGTTGTTCGGCTCCATTTCAAAAGGTTCAAAGATTGCCACGAATTCCCCTTGGGAACATATAAACCTGGCGCAGTTTGAGGAGGGTGTTGTGGAGCTCACAAAGGCCTTCAATGCGGGCTATTATCCCTCAATGGAGTTTTTTGAGCCCTTCAGGGATTCCTCGAAGGGGGGGATTCCGATTGATTTGGACCTGCTTGTCGAATACTCGGGGATTTCGGCGGAGCTGAGGGCAAACATCCTCGCCAACGTAATAAAGAAATATTTTTCAGTGCATTCCCTTTCTCAGGAGAACAGTGGGCATATTTTCAGAATTTCCCTGTTTTTTGCAAAGCCCGGATTGAGGAAAATCCTTGAGGCCTCATTCGCCAGGCGCGGGTACAAGCCGTAAAAATAGGCCAGGCTTAAAGAAAATAACAGGGAAAGAGGAAAGAATTCAGATGAGCTTCTTATTGTCCTTCTTGTCGATTATGTGAATGCAGTTCACGGGGCACGCGTCCGCTGCCTCGCGGTTGTCCTTGTACTGCGCGTCCGTAATGTCAAGCACCTCATTCGGCCCCTCCATTTTGTGGCCTTTCACGCTCGACTTTCCGTCGTTTTCCATGAACCAGTATTCGGGTGCCACGTTCGCGCACGCCGCGCATCCTATGCAGACGTTCCTGTCGTGGTC
>JBAZPA010000119.1:0-4864 GCA_041648435.1 archaeon | reverse complement strand
TCAAGGGGAAAATCGTGTCCCACAATAGAACATAACCGCTCAATCCGTCACCTCCCTGAGCATCTCCAAGATTTCCTTTTCCAGCGTTTTGATGTCCGCTTCGATTTCTTCCAGCGGGCGCGGTGGCTGGTACTGGTAAAAATAGCGATTGAAGTTGATCTCATAGCCGACTTTACCGATCTGACCATCTTTTTCATCGCGATAATTGACATTGATCCATGCATCCGGCACATGCGGTTTGACTTCGCGCTCGAAAAACGTGTGAATATCTTCGTCGAGCGGCACGTTCTCAGTGTCTCTCAGTTCCGGATCGGACTCGGTGCTTCCGTCGGCGTTGTAACAGATTTCTGCAGTTTCGTCCCTCTCAGAACAGGCGGAAAGGATTGCCTTAATCAGCGGTGCAGAGAGTTTCAATTCAGTGGATTTTGCGGCAGACAGTAACATTTGTTCAAACTGTACTCTGTTTTTAATTAGCGCCGGTTGGATACCTCCCAGCATGGAACGAATTTGTTCCTGTAGTCTTTGTCCTTGAGCGATTTCGGCGATATTCTCTTTGGGGTCTTTCTTTTTACTGACTGCCAGGTTAATAAATCCGGACTCATTGTTTAGGTGCGCAATCCGTTCCGGGCTGGTTTGGAAGTTGAGTCGCAAGGGTCTTTCTACTGTAATTTTCCGGTATCCGAAGTGGGTAGTCGGATATATGCGGCAATGTTCGTTCTCCTGATAATCCGTCAATAGTTTGAAGATTTCGGCGGCTAAGTTGTTCGGGATTTCACGGCGTTTATCACCCAGACTCTTGCGCATAGGCGTCCAGAATGAGGTCGCGTCAATCAGCATAACCTTGCCGCGGTGGGATGCGCTTTTTCGATTGGTCAGCACCCAGATGTACGTTGCGATACCGGTATTGTAAAAGAGTTGTTCCGGCATGGCGATCAATGCTTCAAGCCAATCGTTTTCGAGAATCCACCTCCGGATTTCACTTTCTCCGGAACCGGCATCGCCGGTAAACAAAGGAGAGCCATTCATGATAATCGCGATGCGGGAACCGCCTTCATTCTCTGGTTTTTTATGAAAGAGCATGTGCTGGAGGAAAAGCAATTGCCCGTCGGAAATGCGCGGTAGTCCGGCACCGAATCGTCCCGAATCGCCGCGTAGGGACTCGGTTTTGACGGCATCTTCATCGCGTTTCCAGTCTTTGCCATACGGCGGATTGGCGATAATATAATCAAAATGTTTTCCGACTTGACGATCATCGGACAGTGTGCTTCCGAACACGATGTTATCGGCGTCTCTGCCAGAGGGGTCTTTCATAAACAGGTCGGATTTGCAGATGGCGAAGGTTTCGGGATTTACTTCCTGACCGTAAAGGTACACATCGGCGTGGGAATTGATTCCGGGTTTACCATCGCCGGTAATGTGTTCTTTAGTGATTGTCAGCATGCCTCCCGACCCGCAACACGGATCGTAAACCGTGACGGCAATGCCCGTTGGTTTCAGGCGTTCTTCCTCCCCCAATAGCAGTAAACTTGCCATCAGATGAACGACATCGCGCGGTGTGAAGTGCTCGCCCGGATTTTCATTGAGTGCTTCGTTGAATTTCCGCAGTAATTCCTCGAAGATCGTTCCCATCATCGGATTAGTGACCATATCGGGATGAAGATTGACATTTTTAAACCGCTCCACGACCCGATAGAGCAAACCTGCTTCGTCGAGTTTGGCAATTGTATTATTGAAGTCGAACTTTTCAATGACTTCGCGCATATTGTCGGAAAAACCAGCGATATAATTCCGCAGGTTGTCGCTCAGATTAGGCGCATCATCTAATAGTTTTTCAAAATTGTACAGCGAAGTGTTGTAAAATGCAAAACCTGACGCTTTGCATAATTGATGGTAAGGATCTGCCAATTGCTTGATTTTTGGATCGGCTAATTTTGACAAAACCTGGGTTTTTGTCGGCGCAAGAACGCAATCCAACCGTCTGAGAACCGTTAGCGGCAAGATTACATCCTGATACTTGCCGCGTTTGAACGTATCGCGAATCAGGTCGGCGACGCCCCAAATAAAGTTGACCATTTCAGAATGATTCATCTAAAAACTCTTTCTTTGCAGGATGATTAGTTCATTATAAGTAAATGTAATCAATTAAGAAGGTGACATATCCAAAAGTTAGTTGAAATTTGTTTTTAAATATCGATGAGGTTGCCATTTTTCTATTTATCGTTTCTCTATTTCAGCCTGAATCGCCTTTGCCATTAGACTCAAATGTTTATGGTTGGTGACCTTCCGCATTCGTACTTCGATCTCCAATAACGCACAGGCAACCCAGCGATACCTCTGTTCTGAACTCTGCCAATCCCGAATTGTCGGGAACATTTCGCAAATAACGACCAATCTGGGAATTCAAACTCTCAATGATATTTGTCGTCGAAAAACTTACACCAAAGAGTCCCTTTAAACCTAAGCGATGAATAGTCAATGTTTCCTCTAATCCTTCTGCCAAAGAACGAGCAGCGCTCAGGTTTATCTGCTCCAGATCTTCCCCAATTTGCTCTAATTGGGCTTTAGCCTCCTCGTAAGTATCGGATTGGTAAGCCTTGTTTAATCGCCGTTTATAGACCAACTGATCTTCTTCCTTCAGATAACTCAGTACATTTTCCCGCTTGTGCCACTGACAGCGCTGAATCACCACTTTTTCACCGAAAGTCTCCTCGACAGCCTTGCAGATTCCTTTAGAGCCATCGATCACGCATAACAATCCTTTCTCATAGTCTAATCCACGCTCGATAATCTTGTTTAGCAATTCCTTGATCGGACCCGAGTTTTCAGTATGCGTCTGAAGAAAACCCAGCGGAATCTTTTCACCTTCTATGGTAACGCCCAGTACAATGACAATCTGCTCCCTGGCTAAATATTTACCATCAATAAACAAGGCTACAAACCGATGGGTATCCAACCGACGCTCCTCGAAGGCTTTTAACTTCTCGCTACTCTCCTCTATAAACCGCAAACTCACACTGGAACGACTTAAACCAAAACTTTCTGCTAACTGTCCAATTACCGACTGGTAATCTGACATGCTCAAGCCTTTGATGATCCCATCCATTATCTCCTTCTCCGGGGTGTCCATCTTATGAAGTTTGCGGTAGGTCTCCAGTCCAACCGTACCACCGCGCTCGTGATCATAAAGACGCTGTACCTCGATGGGAACCTTCTCGCGTTCCAATTGAACCGAGCCCGGATTGGTGCCCCAGCGGCTATAGCGCCCTCCAGAGGGCTTATTTCGACTATAGGGTTCGCCCGCCAAGAACCGTACCTCCTCTGCCATAATCTCTTCCGCCAGTAAACATCCTAAATGCTGGTAATGCTGCAATAACGCAATCTTGGTGTCAATCCCTTGTTCCAGAGCCCATCCCGCATAGGCGGGACTTGCCTTTTAAATCTTCTCTGTCTAACTTCATCACGAGGTTCCTCCAATCTAATTTCAATTATTCAAAACAACGGAAACCTCATCATTTTTTGCGAGAATTTCAACTAAGAATAAGATAACACCTTTGTTTATCTTGCACATTCTTTCAATTTCAAAGTTTCTTCATTAAGAAGCCTGTAAGTTCTTTCTTCCGTAACCTTGATATTTCATATTCTTTTTTCATATAGTTCGATATTACTCATTTTCCAGCAAGTTGTCAATATTCGTCACCGGGTCTATCGAATATCTCCATTGCCCATCCGATCCGCCGGTTTTGCTCTCCGGACATTGAATTCGCTCCGTCATTTCTATCTTTTAACCCAATTTTTCTTGAATTCGATCCAAGATGCGCCTGTCAGGTTCGCTTTTGGTGTTTGAAACTTTTTTGGAATTTGGATTTTGGAGATTAGAATTTGTTATTTGGGTCATTGTTATGGTCTGACTTTTATTTCAGTCTTTTCTATTATCGAAGAAAATATCTTTTTCAATTCGTTGACTTCATCAATCAGTTTTATTATTTCCTGAGAGTTTTCGAGATGATTTGACTGTTGGATGAGTTTCAGCCAATAAGCACTCTCTTTGGCTTCTTTTCGACAGATTTTCAGTCTCATTAAGAAGTCTCTTTCTTACTTAGCGCTTCATTGGCTTCGATGTAGTTAGCACCCACAGAACCGGAAGATCTAACCAATTGTTTGACATCTTCGATGTTCGTAATGTTATGAGGCAAAGTTTTAATAAACGTCCTTATCTTACTGGCGAAAGTAAAAGTATATGTTCGTTCATCCAAATCGAAGATCGTTTTAATTTTTGTTTTTTCCGTCATATGATAATCCATAGATTAATAAAATTCCAAGAAACAAATACCCAATGCCAATTAATATCCAAAATGCCAAGAACCAATGACCAAAGGTTGAAACCGTTCAATTGGTCGAATTTGGAATTTGGAAATTTGGTAATTGGTTCTTTTTTGGATTTTGGAGTTTGGGACTTGGAATTTGAACTCATTTCGGTTTGTTGTTAATATTAGCCGCAAGACACTCTTTATTTATATCGGGAATTTGCAAATGCGGAGAACATTCGGGAATGAAATTGGGGAGCGGCGGGAATACAGCATTCCTCCGTTCCGGCACAGGCAGGAAAGATCGTTCCGACTCGCTGACCGGGTCAGTCGGGCAGGTTTTTTATAGGAGACAAAACCAACCGTTTCAGCGGCTTTTAGACAATATGCCCGATAAAATCCTAGGGCGGCAAATGATGAACTAACTAGGTACGGAAAAACCTTTTTAGTTCCCGAAAAAGGGTGGTAATTTTACCGGATATTTTGAAAACAGGAAAGTCAGTGAGTAGCGAATACATTATCGTCAAAGGTGCCCGCGAGCACAATCTAAAAAACATCGA
>JBAZPA010000118.1:0-4871 GCA_041648435.1 archaeon | reverse complement strand
CGCCTTGACGGAAAAATTGAGGTCTGCCTTGAAAGGATTTGTTGAACCGCTGGAATAAGGTTGATTCGTTTTTGCGTAACTGATGAAACCATTCTTTGCGACATTGAAGTCAAAGAAGTCTGTCAGAAACGTAATGTCGGTCGGGTTAACAAAAAATACCAGTCCAGTGCCATTGGAATCATTCTTTGAAACCGGGTTCCCTCCTGCAGGGGTTACGTAAACCGTCGCATTCCTTATCACGCCGTTGAAGTCGTTGCGCAAGTCAAATCCTATGTCGCCGTTATTGTTCAGCGCAAGCGTGTAGGCATTCACGCTTTTCGAGTAATTCGCATCCGAAGTGTCCATTGTTTCAACGAGCCAGGAAACCGTTCCGCGCGAGGATGGAACGCTTACCCTAAGCTTGAAAACCGCGTTCTTGTCGGGCTTGATGTAATAGGAACCGGAGTACGGCATGAGGACTATCGGATTCGCGCTGTTCCAGTCGCCGACCGGTTTCTGCGCGGACCAGCCCAGCGCGTTCACGTCAAGCACTTTGTAATCAGCGGGAATGGAAATCATTACCTTGTTTATGTCGTTCGCGCTGTTCCAGTCGCTCTTGACCGTGAAATTGAAGTCCACGATTGTATTTATTCCCGCAATCCTGCTTCGCGCGGAATTATTTCCGTCAAGGAAAACGCTGAAGCCGTGCGAGGCGAAGGCGATTGGAAGGAGAAAAAGCATTGCGAAGAGCAGAGCGGATGCGATTCCGATTCCATTGCGCGGTATTTTTTTCAATCAAACCACTTTCAGGCATTCTTGAAGTAAATCATGTAATAGCGCTTGGCTTTTGCGCCGAGGGTTCCGCTTGAGAGCCACGAAACCGTCGCTGTTTTCGTTCCAGAACTGTAATTGAAGGAATAAGCCGGAAGGGAAACCGCCTTCGCGTCGTAAGCGTTGTTTACTTCCACGAAAGAGACGCTGTTCTGGTCAAGAACGCAGCCGGCGCAGTTTGCCTGGCTGAAGGCGCTTGCGAAGTTCACGTCGGTTGAAAGGTTGGTATCCGTTCTCGCATAATTTCCCGCGTCAAACATCAGGGGAATCCTGTAGGTGAGGGCGCTTGACTCCCAGCGCTTTTTCACTCCAGTGTCAAAGCTCACCTGAATCGTTGCTGGGTCGAAAAGGGTTATTGCGTTGGTGACGAGAACGCGGCCATTCGCTCCGGACTGGGGCTGAAGAACCACGATTGAAACGGAAATCTGCGGCGCGGAATAAATTACTGCGGAACTCGAGGCGCTCTGCTTTGTTCCGGTTGAATTCGCATTCGTGTCGAAGTACAAAGCGAACTGCCTCGTTGAATTCGCGTCCATTGCTGTGAGAAGGTTGAAATCAAGGGTTCCGATTCCGATTGAGGAGGAATAAGAAAAGTAAAGGGGCATCGAATCGCACTCGTTCTGGTCATTGGTGTGGTTCACGCAGCTTCCGCCCGAATATTCAACAGCGCGAATTGAGTTTTGGTCAAGCGCGCCGGAATTTCCGATGGAAGCAAGGGCGGAACGGAAATTGAAATCGGCTTCAATCACTCCTGTGTTCCTGTCAATTGATGAAAAAACCGTGAAGGGAATCCTGTAGCTCCAGGTAACGGAATCGAGTATGTTCGAGTCCCACCATTCCGCGGAAGAGGCAATGAGGCCGGAATTCGCTCCGGCTTTCCACGCCTTCTGGCCCAATGCGATGTTGAGGTTCTGGTCCGCGGGCAATTCCACCCAGAATTCAGGAATCAGCCCGAAGGCCCTTACCGCGGCAGTGCTTGCGGAATCAATTGCGCTTGCAAGGAATGAATTGCTTTCTCCCAATGAAAGCGAGTTGCGTTTGCTGAAGGTTGCGCGCACGTCAAACGGCTGTCCGGAACCGCGGAATTTCGCGCTCAGAACGCTCTGGCTCTGGTTCAGGTCCACGCCTGAGGCGGAGGCAGAGCTGAACACCCCTGAATTCAGGGAATACGAAAGGCCCGTGATTGGAAAATTCGCGTCAATTATTCCCTCGTTGTTCAGGTACGCGGAATAAGGCGTGTTCAGTTTTCCGTAGCTCACGACTTCGGAGCCGTACTGGATTGCGGGGTTGTTGAAGTAAACGTTCATGTCGTTGGAATCAAGCTTTATGGAATAATTCTGCGAGCAATCGTATTCCGAGGCATTGCAGTCCGCCTGAAGCATCACGTCCTGCTTCTGCACGGAAAGCACGATCTGGCTGAATGCCGCGTCATACTGCCCCTGGTCGTAAGGCTGGACCTTCGGAATGAAAGCGGGAAGCGCGATGAACATTACCGTAACCGCGGAAACGAATATTATCGAGGCAAACGCCCAGTCAAATTCAGCGCTCAAGGCAGGCACCTCCGTTCCTTCCGCAGGCCCCGCCTTCCGCGAAGCCGCGGCAGTGATTATTTTTCATTTAAAGTAGAACCGAGGCTTAATATAATAATTTTATTATGGGCGGCTTTGCCGCAGGGAATCCAAAACCGCGTTTGCGCCTTTTGAAAAGCACCTTAAAAATCCTTTTGCCATTTTCATTACGGGCTTCCCATGGATTTTTTTTCATTGGCTTTCGGCTTCATCTTCAACATTGACAAATACCTTGCGCTGGTTCTGAATTACTTCGGGTTTTGGACTTACCCGATTTTTTTCCTCGTTGTCTTCAGCGAAACCGGATTGGTTGTCGCGCCGTTTCTGCCGGGGGATTCCCTGCTTTTCGCATCCGGCGCCTTTGCGGCGCTCGGATTGCTTGACGTGCGAGCGCTGTTCCTGGTTTTTGCCCTCGCGGCAATCGCGGGCGACAGCGTCAATTACTGGATAGGGTCGATTGCGGGGCCGAAAATTTTCATGGAAAAATCAAGGTTCCTCAAAAAAGACTACCTTGACAAATCAAGGGAGTTTTATGAAAGGCACGGCGGCAAAACGATTTTCATGGCGAGGTTTATACCCATAATACGGACGTTCGCGCCCTTCGTCGCGGGAATGGGAAAAATGGATTACAGGAAATTCATGCTTTACAACGTTTCGGGCGCAATAAGCTGGGTCGCGCTCTTCCTGTTCGCGGGATACTTTTTCGGCAACCTTCCGGTCGTGAAGGAAAACCTTTCCATCCTGCTCATTGCGATAATAGTCCTTTCCCTGCTTCCTGCATTCGCGGGCTTCGCTCTGCACAAAATGAAGGGGAAAAAGAATTAGGGCGGCGAGGGATTCCGGTTTTTCGGCAGAAAGAGGGGATTCGTTGCTCTTACCGCCAGCGCGAACCCATTCTGACGGTTTCTTCCTAGCGCTTTGCCCTTTCAGCCATATTCTTCTTCGCGATTTCCAATGCATCCGCGAAGGAAATTCTTCGCTCTTTTGAAATGCGCGAAGCTTCGAAACGCAAATTGTTGTCAATGTACTGCTTAAGGGCGTACTTGCTCTTGTCCGAGTGCACGGTTTCCTGCCCCGTGTACTTGTTCACATGAACCTTCTTCTCGGCCTGGTTCCCCTTGTGCTTCTTTCCCTGCGAGTTCTGCGCCTTCACAATCTGAATCCTGCGCTCGACCATCGTTCCGTGAATCAAAGGTTTCCTTGCGCCCATTAAGCATCACCGCAAAAGCAAGGCGCGCTAATGGTATAAAATAGTTTGCCGGTTCGCGGCTTTGCCGATTGGGAGCCGGCGATTGCCGGAGCGGCATTGTAAACCATTTTATTTGCCAAAGGCACAATGTGCGGCTATGAACAAGCTTGCCATTGCAATCGCGCTCGCGGCTGTCCTGGTGTTGAGCGGCTGCGTGCAGGGAAACCAGCAGGCGCCGGCGCAGGTAAACAACCAGCAGGCGGGAAACGGAACTCCGGCCGCAAAGGCGATTGAGGTGCAGGTAAAGGACTTCGCGTTTTCGCCCGCGGAACTTGCGATTGAAAAAGGCACCACTGTCAAATGGACAAATTCCGATTCAACGGCGCACACAATAACGAGCGCGGGAAACTTCGATTCAGGAACCATACCGCAGGGCCGGTGTTTGAAATCAAATGAACCGTTAAAAACTCTTTCCCGCTCATTATCTGCCGCCGATGAGGAACTGACAATTATTCAAATCTAGTCTGGATAATATAACTTGTGTTGAAGCATTATTTTACTAGGCGAAGTAAATGTCCGAGCTGGAAGGCGTATATGTCCGAAAGTCAAAAAGACCAGATACAGATACACAGGTGTGGCATCACGAAGTAATTTCAGGAACAATGGGAGGAAGAACTGTTTGGCCCATACGCCAGGATAAAAGTAAGGATGTTCTGAAAATCAATCAACATGAAAATATAGATGGGAACAAAAGGCAACCGATGTATAAAAAAGGGGGCGAGCCAGATTTGACATACCCTAAGCTGGAACACTATAACAAAGTCAATTCTGACCACCCAGTCGAAGAGCAGTCGAGAGAACTTGCTGAAACAATAGCAAAAGTGATAAAAAAATATAATAAAAAACAAAAGGCGAGACGAACTGACGATTAACCTAATCCACTCTAGATAATATAACAAGTTAATGGTAATAACATGACTGTCGGACTGTTATACTAGTTGATATGCCCCAATTTTAGACCTCTAAAATTATAAAGAAGACATAAATAAGTTGTGTTTAAAGTAATGTTTTATGGACACTTTGGCTCACATTGAAACGGCTAATCTTAGCAATATTTTTTCTCAATGGTTATCAGCAAAAAAATATGACAGTAAATCTTTTGAACTAAAAATAGATGAAATGACTTCCTCCTAGCCCTGAAGGGCTAGGTATCCTTAATTGGGGAAGTCGTTGAGTTTGGTTTGTTCGGCTTGTCGCCGAACATACTCGGCTGCTTTTTCCTGGTCGATGTCTCCGACTGTTCT
>JBAZPA010000117.1:0-4877 GCA_041648435.1 archaeon | reverse complement strand
CGGCAACTTCGCAGAGATTTTCTGATCCGACATTAAAATAAAACCGTTGTTTCTTGTCGATCAAGTGAGAGATTTTTCCATCCATTCTCTCCTTGAACTGGTCAATTTCTTGCATTCAGCACTCCCATTTTCTACTTCATCAAAACAACCTTTTGAACTGCCTGGTATTTTGGAGAATTCAACTGGATAATGTACATGCCCGTGCTAACCAATTGACCGGAACGATTGACTCCATTCCAGACCAACGAATGACTGCCGGCGGGATAATTGGTTTTTGTTGTTCTCCAGACTTCCTGACCGGTAAGATCATAGATGACAATTTCGATCTTTATCTGTTCCGGCAGATCGAACCGGATGGTCGTCGAGGCATTGAATGGATTAGGATTACCCGTAAATAATTGAAACCGATCCGGTGCAGTTACTTTTTTGTTATTTTTATCATTATCCGGTATGTAAACATCTTCTAAAACAGAGTACAGTTGAGCGGCTTGTGATTTAGGAAAATCACGACATAATTTATCAAGACAACCTCGACTTTTATCCGCGTATGATTCACCAGCAAGTTTATTTAATCCGCCGTTGTTCAACCTCTGATAAATAAAAGCCTGATTTAACAAAAGGAATGCCATCTCTTCCGGATTCTGATTATTCTTTTGGTAATAATCGAGAAGTTCAAGATTCCTTGATAATGCCGTTGAATATTCACCCATGCGTATTAACTCGGATATGGATAAATCGTATACGACATTGCCGATATGAGTATTCTTCTGTTCTGTGCGAATGATGTCCAATTCCGGCAGAATCCGATCTTCCTTTCCTAACGCTCTGTAAGATTTGATCAATCCTGTGACAGCATAAACCGATTCGTCACTATCCGGATAATCGGCAACTATGGAGCGATATGCTGAAATTGCAGGAACAAAAAGACTATCTTCCGCAAGAGAATCCGCCTGAAAGAGACGATTCGTCAAAGCGGATGGGCTGGTCATATCTGTTCCGTTAAATGAATATGTCGGTTTTTTCAAACCCAGATCGCCCGCTGACGGGTATAATAAAAAATTTCCGTAAAGATTTGACGATTCTACCCACCAATTTAGTCGCGCATCGATGGTTGAAGTATTTGCGCTATAAACATCGTAATCCCCATCTCCTCGGTCAAACTCATTGAATCCGCCATGAATATAATCTTTGAAGTCGATATAATAATTGCCAAGAATCGGATGAGAGTATGAATCGATATAAATTCCATATTGATCGTTATTCAATATCGAATTATTAACGTATTCAAGGTTTTTCGTCTGAGTAGAAAGAGAAAGGTTGCTGTAATTCAGCAAACCTATTCCATCGGTTTCACTCTCTTCGATGATGCTTGTAGTAATGGTTCCGGTGCATCGACTTATTCTTATCCCCCATTGGTTGGAATTAAAATGGCTGTTCGCAATCAGAATGTTCGAATCCTGAAAATAGGCGCCGATCATATTATTGATAAAATGACATCCGTCGACAGTAGTAGCACCATCTCCATAGAGAATATGCAGTCCGCGATGATTATTTTCAAATTGACAATACGTAGCGCGACTTCGGGATTGATAGGAATACAAACCATATTGTCCATTTTTTATATTCGCATGTTGTAGAATGACATTTCCGCCCGGCATTGCGCGAATACCGTTCCAATAATTATCCAGCGTCGTGTTCGGGTCTGAAGGTTTAAAATTGATTTTATTCGAGGACGTTCCCGAACCTGTCAGTTTTCCGTAAACATACAGGCTTTTACTCTGATCAAAAGAAAGGTTGGAGCCGGCTGGCAATGTCAATTCGCCGGCGCTTTGAACGGTTACAGTACCCGTGACGTGGATGTTTCCGTCAATGGTCAGTGCGATGGGAACGCTTCCCTGAAAAGCGGAACGACGGTACTGATAATAGTTGGCGGTGACGACCACGCCCGAAGTCTTGAAAACCACATCGGTTTCGGGAGAATCTTCGTCTAACTCGGCGCCGCCGGAAGGACTTACAGACCAGTGACTGAAAATTGAAATCAGATCGCCGTCATCTTCGAGAGAGGGCGCACGAAGAGAGTAAATTGGTCTGTCTGGTAAAAAATCTTCGTTTTCATTAAGGAACACTCCATATCCATTTCCCGGGTAGAATGGGGAACCATAGGTATGATAAATATTTGGCCGAGTGTAATTGGCTTCGATTTTCCATGGATCTTTGAATTCGACTAACCTATCACAATTCCCGCCGTTTAAGGAAGCTGTCTGAATTGTACAAGGAATTAATTCTTTAAATCTTGATCTCTTCGAAATTCTCCAAGAATTTACAGAAAATTCTTTTTTGAATACGATATCGGTCATTGATAAATCCCAATAACGCTGTTGAATCGAATCGCCCAAAATCACATATTTATCCTGCTCGGACATAACTGAATGGGATGTATTGATAAATAAATAGACAGAGTCACCGGAATCGACATAATTTGTATCATCAATAACTAATTGGCCGAAATTAGTATTGGATCCATACTCATTGTACAAATATACCTTAGGATTGAAGCAAAAAGTACATGCTGTTCCTCCATCAGGATAGTCCTCTCGGACAAACCAAATACCGATCGTATCACCATTATCAATTGGAATATAGTCAACTACTATACTGTCCAACCCATTATAAAACCTCCTTTGTCCGCTAAATTTATCCGTTTTAAAATTATATGTAAAATACATATCCAGAGGAAGAGGGGAAACATAATCACTTCCTGAAGGCGGATCAATTCCACATTCTCCATAATAACAGTCACGAAGATCAAAATAAAAATATGCGCTCTTACCTCCGCGGATGATTGACATTTTATACAAACCATATGCAATTTCTGGACAAGAATTATAGTTTGGATCATTAACCCAATCAAAAGCCATATAATCCCCTTTTGTATAATAAACAGCAGAATTATATGATGATGTTGGCGTCAGATCTGTACCAAACACAAGCGTATTAGGGACTACATTTGCACTGATTCCAATTAAAGATGTATCTGCTGGACGATTAGATATAGTAAATTGATATTCTCCATCGAGCGCAAATACATTAGATATCATAAATACTAACATTCCGGTAATAATTAAAGTCTTTTTCATGTTAATTTTCCTCTTGTTTTATTTTCGTACTCCATAGTAAATACATGCCTGTTGCCCATAACCTCCGACAGCAACGATTATATCATTTTTTACTGCTATCGCTCCCAAAAGAGTATTCGTATTGTTCAGCGAATCGTAATACTTCCATGTTTTCCCATTGTAATGAATGACTGTTCCCAGATGACCGGCAAGAAAGATGTCATTAGGACCGTTGCCGCGAATGGCTTGCAGGAGATTGCGAGGCAATGTATTCGGCCAGGGCCAATCACTGATTTTTCTGCCGTCGTAGTACAACAGCCCTTGTCCCACCAAGTAAACATCGTTCCAGGCGGTCGCATAGACCGCCTGCATGCAGGTATCCGGGAAATCTATGTTCCTGATCTTGCCGTCTTCATAAATGATAAAATTACTCGACCAGTTATCCTGATTACTGCCAACCATGTAAACCAGATTCGCAGAAAGACCATAAATAGCGTCAATGTTTCTTGTTGTGTTTGTACTGATTATTGTCCATTTATCATTTGAATAATATACAAAGCAACCCTTTCTACCTGAAAAATACAAATTATTGACACCATCTCCCCAACACCTAAGCAACGAACCTGATAAAGCATATCCCATATCATATAAATGAAATAGGGTCCACTCCTTTCCGTCACCATGAATTGGTACGCCCGAATTAGCCCATATGTCTGATGAAGAGAAGGCGTAAATACTTTCCATTGGTGAAGAAATACTATCTCCTCTATAGTAAGGATTAATTCTTTCTAACTCCCATTTTCCTCCATTCCAATGTACGGCATTGTAGGGATCGAGTGTGTCGCTATGCAGAGTTTCTTCCGTTTCGATTGATCCTACCGCCCAGATGTCGTCCTCCGATATGATACATACATCTCGCAGATGACTACCAACATAGGTACAACCGAATCGCTCGATTTTCCATTCGATTTCATGGCTGGTTGTATCTAAAGTCGTTACATCGATCGTTTCAGAACGATCGATGACATTTTCATCGTCAAAGACGATCCCTTGGTATTGATAGTCTGTAGCCGGCTTGACGGTGCTATCCGTTATCAGCGTATCTTTTCCAGACAATTGACCTCTTGTAATGACTACTCCATCTCGTTTGATTCCAAAATCGCGGACATCGCCAGAATCGGACACGCTGACTAAAAGTCGAACTCTGGATGCACCCACGAAATCAGCGGAGATATCAATCGCATACTCTTCCGGTTCGGTCGGACACTCCTTGCAAGACATGGCGAGGACTGTGGCAACGATAAGAAAAATCGTGAACATTGCGGTTTTGGCTTTCAAGTTGTTGTCAGAGGGCATTATTTTTTCTCATTTTCATGTATGGCGAAACACCATTCATTTTCCTGAAATTTTAACCTTTTCATTTGTTCAGCACTCCCAATAATTTCGCCACCGCTGCGATCATCGCTTCCGGCTTCGGCGGACATCCCGGAATGTATAAATCGACCGGAATCACCGCTTCGCGATCTTCAACGATATTATAACTGTCCCGAAAACAGCAACTGCCTGACATGCAGGTTCCAACGCCGACGACAAATATCGGTTTCGGTGCCTGCTCGTAAATTTTCCGGATTTTAGGAGCGACCTTCTGATTGAAAACTCCAGTCACCAGCAAAACGTCGGCATGACGGATCGAACCGACGAGTTTGATTCCGAACCGCTCCAGATCGTATTTCGGCGTCAGAAGATCGAGTATTTCAATGT
>JBAZPA010000116.1:0-4925 GCA_041648435.1 archaeon | reverse complement strand
AATGTTCACACCTATTGTTTCCTGCGCAGTGATTGTGCTCTGAGAGTTGTCCACTGTTTCGGTCTGTGTCGTGTTGACAAGGTGTGTCAAGGTCGAGTTGGTCAGGGCGTTGTGGTCTACTTCCACGGCTCCCGAAACCGAACTCAGGTTCTGCTTGAACTGCTTTGAGCCTGCTCCGAGCGTGGTTGTTCCCCCGACTGACAAATCCACTGTCATGCCTGTCGGCGGATTCCATGTTCCGGATGCCGCGCCGCACACGCTTGGCGTTGCCGTTGCTGTTGCGGTCGCGCTTGCTGTCGCGTTTCTTGCGATTGCAGCAGCTATGTTTCCTGCCCATAACACATCTGATATGGCAGCTTTCGATCCGACAACGACGCTTACTGCCGGTGCTCCGCTCGTCTCGTTATAGACGTCGGACTTCTTGAGGTCCATTGCCGACACAAATGGTGCCAGTGCTGTTCCTACAAGCGCAACTCCCGCAGCGATTGCCGCTATCTTCTTCGCGCTTAGTCCTTTCATGATCCGATTCACCTCACAATTTTATCAAAAGGATTCCATGCCTGATCCAATCCCTAAAACCCGAATAGGAAAAAAATGGACTGGAGACAATGCTTGGACTACCCATAAGTAAATGTTTCATTTAAATACATTATCCTGGCTCGGTTTATACCGCATTCTGGAGTTTTTGGCTACGAGGGCGAAGGGTTGGCAATCGTTGTAGTGTACTTCGTCAATCATCACAAGCGCCTTTTCTGGTTCAAAACCCGCTTCAATGCTTCGAAAATCGTTTTCCGCAAAGGAATTCATTCGTTCTCTCCCTTTTCTTCCTTCTCGTAAAACTTTGCGTTGAATTCCTCGAGCTCCTTCCTGCTCATGAGCTTCGCGATGTATGAAGTGTAATTCTGCACCATTTCAGCCATGTCCACGAGGCCCTCCTGTATTTCGGAGGCATTGAACTCGACCTTTGCGGGCTTCACCACTTCCACGGCGCTTGGGCCGTAAAAGAGAACGAGCCTCACCATTGACCTGAAATCGTTCACGGAAAGGTTTGCCTCGATGAAAGAGGAGTAATGTTCCTCCATCTTCACCGGTTCCCCGATGCGCGAATCGTAAATAAGGAAAGCGCGCTCCTTTTTCAGCGCAACCATTATGTCCTCCAGCTGTTTCTTGAGCAGTTCTTCCTCCACTGCCTGAACCTCGATGGTGATGCGCAGGCGGATTTTGTTGGAATCTATTTCCTCCAATTCCTTGCGCTTCAAAACTCCCTGCGAAACGCTTTCATTCAGGTAATAGCGCGTGGGAAACCCGTCCTTGCGCAGAAGCTCAAGCTGGAGCATTTCCTTTATTTGCCCCATCAATGTGTCCGAGGGAATGTTCAGCTGCTTCCCCAGTTCCTCAAGGGTTTTGGGGCCGTGGAGCAACGCCATCGCGATGCTTTTCTGCTCGTCCGTGAACTTCAAAAAAACCGCTTCCGAAAAATTGCATTCAATTGCATTCAGCCGCTTTTGTTTCCGCGGCAAACCGCTTGTTCCTTGCGGAACCGCCTTTTTATTAATGGACAGGAAGGGATAAAAGCTTATTAATTCCCCGCCAGCCCTATTAATCGGGAACGGGAAATGGCAATCGACATTAATTCATTCGTTGCGGCAAGCGCCGCCAATGGTACGCAGGGCCTGCTTTCGGGAACCCTTCTCGGGATTCCGGCATGGCAGGTAGCGGGAATGAGCATCGGCTTCATAATCACGGCAATCCTTCTGCTGATTTTCCTGAAGCGCATAATAGAGAACATAATCCTTGGATTGGTTGCGTGGGCAATCGTTGCATTCGTTTTCCACGTGGAACTGCCCCTGATTCCAACTTTCATTGCCACAATCCTTTTCGGCTTGGGGGGAATAGGGGCGATGCTGTTGGCGAAGCTTTTGGGGTTCTGATTAAAAAAAAGAAAAGATTCCGCCATTCAAAACGGCGGCACTGTCGGGGTTTTGTCATCATTCGCATCCGGCAGCGTTGGAATGCTTCCCGGGCCGACTTCGCTGTTCGCATTTAAAGTGTTCTTGTCAGAATTTCCCGCAGCTTTATTCTGCAGGCCGTTCTGCACGCACCCGCTTGCGATTATCACGGAGGCGAGCAGTATCACCAAAACCAAAACGAATACTGTTTTCATTCAGTTACCTCCTTCGGTCGTTTCCTTATTTTCCTGAGTTGCTTCCTGTCCAGTTGCAGCAGTCTCTGGAACCCTTTCGGAGTTGGGCGGCATGGGAATCCCTATTCCAAGCGAGCAGGCCTCGTTGGCGTAAACAGCCATCCCCTTTCCCAGATCGCTCCAGCTTATGTTCCTTCTCAGGGTTTTTTCCCATTTCCTTGAATTCGCATTGAAGAAATACGCTGCCTTGAAACTGCAGTTCTCGGAAAACTCGGCGGGCGTCTTTCCAATCATGTCAACGGTTACCGGAAGGAAATTCCAGCCCTTCGCGAGGTCCCCTATTGATTCCATTGAAACCGCGTCCCTGAAGTCTGCTTTCACCGAGCACTTCTGGCTTGGGTTGTAAACCCAGTAGGCGTGCCCTGGCTCCATGTTGGTTGAAATCCGGTTAAATTTTTTGCCGACCGCGTCGTACTCGAACATTTTCCACTTGCTTGTATCGCAGTCGGTTTTTGCGTTTTCAAGCAATCCGGGAATAGAGAACAAATTCCAGCCCTTCGCGAACTCAGCCTTTATTCCCTGCGCGGAAACATTCGAGATAACCATGAAGTACGCGACTCCCGGACTGAAGTCCACGAGCTTTATCGTGAAATCGTTCACTGTAACTGACTGGCCTGCCGAAAGAGTGTATGTTTCAAACGGCGTCGGCGGCAAATCCGTTACCGAAGCCATTCCGGTCGTGGCGACTGCCGGCGCGGAAGTTGAGGCAGTGGAGGAAACCACCCCTTCAACCACTTTGCTCGAAACGGCTTTTCCTATGTCCGAGGAATTGAAGATGTAATTGCTCACGCTGAAGGTCGCGGACATCGGGCCGGTTGGCACAGTCGGGGGAACAGTGTTGCACGCCGGCTGCGGGGTTGTCCCGTTGCTGTCTGTTGGAACCGTTGGCGGGGTGCAGGGAGTCTGGGGCGTAACGATGAGCCAATTTATGCTCAGCAAATCAATCCTCATGTTCGCCTCGAGGACTCTCGCGGCTTCGCTTTCCGCGAGCTTGAATTCTTCGCCCACATGCACATTCTTCACGCTTGAATCCGACTTCGTGGCCACAAACGAGGCATTAGGCTTGCCTGAATTGTCAATGAATGCCTCAATGTCTGTCGCGGTTATCTTGAGGCCGTACAATTCGATTGAATCGTTCGCGTAAAGGGCGTACGAGCCGCTTGGGATCTGCGATTTCGGTACGCTCGGGATGGTGACGCTTCCAGTTACCTTCACGGAAGATTTCTTTGTACTTGAAACCGATGAACCTGTATTTGATGTACTTGAACCCGATGAACCGCCTGAACCCGATGAACCTGAGCTCCATACCTCTATTCTGGCAAACGCGTTTCCGCTATCGCTTGTTCCAGTGTTCGCGAGCCTTATGAAAACTCCTTCGCCATTAATCATCGCGGTATCATTTTCGTTGGGGTAAAGCGTGAATTTCTCTCCGAGGTTTGCAATCAGCACGGCGTGCACATTGGGGATTTCCTTTACCAGGAACACGCCGTTGCTTCCCTCAACGCTTTCTTCAACACCCACAAAGTAAACGAGGAAATTGCCGAATTGCACGCTGTCCCCGCGCTTTACGATTGTTTCCATTCCGGCGCCAGAGCAGCTGGAATCCGAGCACACGGGAATACTTGAAAGCCCGATGCTTGCAACCGGAGCATCGTCGCATTTCCCGCCCTGGTCGCATGGCGGATACGAAATCCCGGACAATTGAATCCTGAAAAGCTGCTCTTCGCTTGACTTGCGCACAACTGTCGCGGTTTCGCTTGCCGCAAGGGAAAACTTTTCATCCAGGTAAACCGATTTTGTGGTTTTGCTTCCGGATTGTGTTACAGTGAGGTTCGCCTGGCTCGCGCCGCCCTCAATCGGGTATGCTATGTAATTGTTCTGAATTGTGTAGCCGAATGCCTCGCCTTTTTCGCCTTGCTTGAGGAAGAGCGTTGTTCCGGCTCTCGTCTGATTCGGGTCAACAGGCTTCGGGGAATTAAAAACGTTCACTGTCGCGATTCCCTCCCTTGCCTTCACGAGTTCGAGGTTAACTGGCGCTTCCTCTGAATATGCATCCTGGTTTTCTGCCAGAGAGAAGGCAACTCCGAGCTTGAATAAAACGGAAGCATGCGTGGAAGAGATTTCCTTTACCGCGAAAGTTCCTTTCTTGGAGCTCGAGTCAAAAGCGAGGAATGAAAGCGAGTAACTCCCGATTGCCTGGGAACTTCCGAATGCTTGGGAATCGCCCATTTTGACTTTTATTCTTGTCGCGGACCCGACATTGGGATTCGAGCTGTCGGAAAAGCTTGCGGTCCCGATTGCGTAATATGCCTGCGAGGGGCAGGGCGCCTTAAAGCACCTTATGCCCGTGTCAACAATTATTACCTGCTCCAGATTGAATGTCATGAAGTGGGTGTTACTGTCTGCCTTGAAGATATAAGCGCTCTGTCTTGGCATCAACTCGAATTTTTCCCCGAGTTTCGCCTTCACGTCGGGAATGACAGCGACTGGTGACGCTGTTACGACAAAGCTTGCCTTCGAGCCGGAGGCTTTCGTCATTTTAAGCGTGTAACCCGAGAGGTCAACCGATTTGCCGACTCCCAGGCTAAAGTCCTGACCCACTCCTGTGCTGGCCCTCGCCACGCTGAAGGAGCCGTTCGCGTAGTACTGGGTGCCGTTTATAACCAAGTTACTGAGGCGTACCTGAACGTTGGAGTTGCTGTCTTCCGGAACTATTATTATT
>JBAZPA010000115.1:0-4946 GCA_041648435.1 archaeon | reverse complement strand
ATTTTAACTCCTTTTTTTGGAGCTTAAATTGGAAAAAGTGTAACCTATGTGCTGCTACTAAATTACGCATTAAGTGTAACCTATCTTATGCAACTTTTTATGTAACCTATGTTGTGCAACTTGTCAAATACCCGGATTGTTCAATATGCTGAGGATCGCAATCTACCGGCACAAAGTAGCCCTTGTGATCTTTCAACCCTGGCGCTCCATGACCTGCATAATAAATAAAAACGTCGCTGATTCCCGGTTTGACAAGATTCGCAAGTTTACCCAACGGAACTTCACGCGTACCAAAATGCGTCGCAAAATCAGAATAGGTCGCATTTTTTACATAACAAATATTGCCTTCGAGAAATCCCATGCTTTTAATTAAATATTCCTTCACGAACTCTGCATCGCGTAGAGCGAAATCGACCTTCTTTGCTTTGAGATAATCGCAATTGCCGATCACGACTGCAACTGCATTCCGGTTCTTCGCGATGATCTGAGGAATGCCATTCTCAATATCAACCGAAAGGTTGGGAGTTAGGGTCAACACGCCATACTCCGCTTTCTTGCCCTCGACTACAATTTTGGTAATTTCGCGCGCACGTTCGCTCTTGCGGATAGGAATCCGCAATTTATTCACTGTCGCTAAATTGGTCTCTTCGGTCAAATCGACGAACAAGGGGATCTCGTCTTTCGTCTTGTCATTGATAAAGAATTCGATGGGAATGTCAACCGATTGGTCATATCCAACATCCCCCAATTTGACCGTTTTGGGATAAGAATCGGTAATGAACACGTTTTCGCCGGGATAAAACTTAGCATAAGCCGAGCGCGCGACACCTTTACCTTTATTCCCAATGCGAACTGTCAATTTGATAACTTCCGCCGATTCGATTAAACCATTACCGTTGCCATCCGCAATGCCCACATCCACAACGAACATGTCCGGTTTCAGATAGGCTTGGGTTGAAAACTGTATCTCTACCGGATTCGGCGAAAAACCGTTCGCTTCCTCAAAATCGAAGCGAATCGTGTGCGTTTTATCTTCAATTCCGACATACGCCTCAACCGGAATAGCGACGCTTACCGATTTACCGGGTAAAACTTCCTCGATGTAAGTGTTATTGTAGTTCAGATTCGCCGTTCTTTCTGGAGAAAGTTTTATCAGAATTCCTTTTCCCGCTCCTTGTCCGGCGTTCTTAACTGTAACGGTGAATTTTCCCTTCTCCAAAGCATCAAGGAATCCATTACCTGAAGGTTCCATAAATGACACCGCTGAAATTAGTTCAGGAGGTTTGGAAATTTCTTTCTGCGCGAGTACTTTTCCTTCCACTTCGAGTAGAGTGCGATAAATGAAAGCTCCGTCACTACCACCAACCGCCAGATATTTACCGTCCGGACTGAAGGCTACAGATTTTACCCAGTTACTATGCTGGAAGGATTTTACTTCCTGACCAGTCTTGAGATTGAATATTCTGGCAGTGTTGTCCCAACCTCCAGTCGCCAAAAATTTACCGTCCGAACTGAAGACTACAGAATTTACATTACTTCCGTGCGGGAAAGATTTCACCTCCTGACCGGTCTCAAGGTCGAATATTCTGGCAGTGTTGTCCCAACCTCCAGTCGCCAAAAATTTACCGTCCGGACTGAAGTCAACCGATTGTACAATGCTTCTATGAGAAAAGGATTTCACCTGCTGACCAGTCTCAAGATTGAATATTCTGGCTAATCCAAAGTGTTTATAGTCATCATCTCCACTTCCAGTCGCAAGAAACTTGCCGTCAGGACTGAATGCAACAGAATTTACACCGCTGTAGTACCGGAAGGATTTCACTTCCTGACCGGTTGCAAGATTGAATATTCTGGCTTGTCCAGTATTATCTGTTCCACTCCCAACTGCCATAAACTTGCCGTCTGGACTGAAAGCAACAGAACTTACATTACTTCCGTGCGGGAAAGATTTCACCTCCTGACCGGTTGCAAGATTGAATATTCTGGCATTGTCGTCATCACTTCCAGTCGCCATAAACTTGCCGTCAGGACTGAAGGCAACTGAATTTACACTATTTCCGTGCGGGAAAGATTTTACCTCCTGACCGGTTGCAAGATTGAATATTCTGGCTTGTCCAGTATAACCAGTATAATCTGTTCCAGTCCCAGTCGCCATAAACTTACCATTCGGACTGAATACAACCGAATTTACAATGTTGTTGTGTTTGAAGGATTTCATGGGTTGGAATTCATGTATAAATTGCATACCAGAGATCGGATCTTTCAGTATTAATTTTGCTAAGCCGATTCTGTCTCCGATATCTACTGCCAGAATTCCAATTTTTTGTACCTTATCCCAGTTCTTCCACAGCGTGGCGGCTTCTTCTTTTTCAATTTCTAAGATAGCTGTTATGACTTCTTTTTGATAATCAAGGTGTTGAACTACAATCGGCCATTTTTGGTTATTGGGATCGTATTCTTTAGGGTCTAAACTAATGAAGATGTCGTTGGTTTCAAAAAGTCGTCCTCTTAGAATTGCCATCTTTTGCCAGAGATCATCCAAATACTGCTTGCGTAAGGAATTTATCTGCGGCATGGCGCGGCTCATCCTGCCCAGATACCCGGCATCACTCTCAAAAGGGTCTTGCTCCGCGAAGAGCGGATTCGTGCGCTTCAGGTCGGCGATTTTCTGTTCAACTAATTTGGTGTTATTAGCGATTTCCTGCTTCAGCGCTGAGATTTGCTGAAGCGTCTCGTCGATAGTTTGTGCTCTTAAAACGGCAGTCAGTAAGGTTAGAAGAATAAATATCTTTCTCATACAAATCCTCGTTCTCAATTTCCTCTTATTCGTTCCTATAGAATTTTTATAGATACAGTTTGATTGTCAACTGTTAACATCTGTCTGTGACAGACAGGTAGATAGCACAATTCTTTTTTATTTTTTCTCAAATCCTTCAAAAACTCCTAAATCTTCAATTTCATCGAACAGCTTTTGGCGTTGGTTGAAGCGGATAGTTAGACGAAATTAATTTGTTGAACCCGAAGAATTTAAACTTAAGTATGTATAAAAATGATTACCATACATGCCAGATATTGTAATGTCTGAGATATATTCTATATCTTCATTGGGTTCAAGATTAAAATTAAATCTTTTAACTACATCTTTTATATATGGTAACAAAGTATAAAGGCATTTATTTAATAATTTTAATATTTCACGATACGTTTCAGCCATATGGTCGTTAATAAATTTAAAATTACCGTCTTTATCTTGAATATCATTCCATCCCATACTATCATGCCATTTTTCAACATCTTCTTTAATTCCCTTAATCTTTGGTATTGCATAAAAGCCATCGATTATCAAAAATGGTATTTTACATCCATGTAATATCTCATTCCTTTGCTTATAATATTCATCTAGTTCAATATATAAATAGTTCAGGTTAAAACTCTCCCCCATTTTTTTTACGCAGTCTCTTATTCTACCAGCATGCGCCTGAAATGATAAAAAACAGTTATTGAGTCTAACATAGTTCTTTATATTACTTAATTCAATTTCATCTACATCATTGATTAATTCGCAAATACAGACGATACTTTCAAAAGCAGAATAGTGGTATTGGGAAAACAATATCCGCCTAGAATTCTCTTCACAAGGTAGATTTACAACTTGTATTATTTTTGCTTTCCCATTATTACCAATATATCGTTTCCAAATTTCTTCATATGCTGGAATATTTTTTTCTATTATTGAATAATAGTGTTGCTCAAGAATATCACCATGTTTTGATAGTTCAAGTGTCATTTTATTTCTCCTTTATAACGTCTAACATAAGTTTATCCTGCACATTCTCTCCATTTCAAGGTTTGTCTATAGACCAATTAGTCGCTGAAAAATTAACGTGGATCAAAAAATATCCTCTACGGGTAAATCCCGACTAAAACTTGCCTTCAACCAGCGCAACATGACTAAATTCCGGACAGCGCTGGCAACCTCATTCTCATCGAGTGGCGGCCGACGTCGTTTCTTCCATTCCATTACGTGATCGAAAATTTCCTTTTCGCTGACATCGGGGTTATCATTATCCTGTTTCAGTTTACGGGATGAAAATAAAATAGTGGATACAATCTCCGCCTGATTGGTATCCATTCGCATAAAGAGATCGGCAGTTCTCTCAATCACTGATTCATATTTGCCGATAATATCCCTGTGTTTTTCCCGCATCCCCGGATAAGCTCCGCCGGGGAGATATTGAAAACCTTGCCCGTTATGTTTTTCGATCAGTAGGTTGTTGTTGGCCAGTATGGTAATAGCCTGCTTCAAATCATTCGAAAAAGGCCCAAAACTGTTTTCCACATATTTTAAACCGGTATTGACTCCCTGCGCGGTTGCAATATAACCGATTTTCTGGAAGAACGTTCTTCCGATCGGGCGGTGGTACGGATTCTTTTCAATCTCGTTAAGGATTTCAACCAGAACTAACCATTCGGGACGTACTTTTTGTTCCGCTTTCCTGAGTCCGTTTTCTTTGATTCGAAAATCCCGGGACAACAGAAATTCTTTTGTCATCTGCTCTTTCGGTGTCTGGAAACTGGCATACAGTTCCACTGGAATCTCAATATCCTGGAATTTGCGATAGAGTAATGGTCCGACGTCACGCCAATCCAGCTGGCCGTTGCCGCAACCTAACGGCGGCATCGCCAGAGAAGTCACTTCCCACTCTTTATAACTCTTTAGAATGATATCAACACCATTCTTTATATCATTCAGATTTGAAACGGAGCGCCAGTGATCTTTCGTCGGGAAATTGATAATCCACGGTTTTACTAACCGTTTAAAAATATAAGGTTCACCCAGTTTTACAAGTCCTCTGTCGCAACGATCTTTATAATCGCTGAACATGTCGGGAAATTGTTTTTTGAAATCCGCCGCGATTCCTTTGCCCATGATGCCGACACAATTG
>JBAZPA010000114.1:0-4998 GCA_041648435.1 archaeon | reverse complement strand
ACTGCCTGGACGCAATCAACATTGACCTGAAGTCAATGAACCCGCAATTCTACCTGAAAACCTGCCGTGCAAGGCTCGAGCCCGTGCTCGAAAACATCCGAAGAATGCACGAGGCTGGAATCTGGGTCGAGCTCACGACGCTCATCATTCCGAACGAGAACGATTCCGCGGAGGAACTGAAAAAAGCCGCGGAATTCATCGCGTCGATTGACAGGAGCATTCCGTGGCACCTTACCGCGTTCCATCCGGATTACAAGATGAGGGACAGGGAAGCGACAAAAACAAAAAAGCTTTTTGAGGCGCACAAAATCGCGAAAGACGCGGGAATAGAATTCGCATACACGGGAAACGTTTCGGATTCGGAAAGGCAAAGCACTTATTGCCCGAAATGCTCAAGTTTGCTTGTGAAGCGGAACTGGAGCCATTCCGAAGTCGTTGGAATGGAAAAGGGCAAATGCGCGGATTGCGGAAACGGGATTCCAGGGGTGTGGGAATAATGCAGAATGAAAAGCGCGTGCGCGAGCCGGCGGTGGCGGGGCAGTTTTACCCGGAGGGAAGGGAAGAACTGCAGAGGCAGGTTGCGGAATTCCTGAAAAGTGCTGCCGCGCCGAAAGCGGGGGAAATTCCCAAGTGCATAGTTGTTCCCCACGCGGGATACGCTTACTCGGGAAAAATTGCGGGGCAGGGTTTCAGGGCCGCGGAAAACGCTAAGCCGAAAAACATTGTGATTGCGGGGCCGAGCCATTACGTTGAATTCGAAGGAAGCGCGCTTTCAGGCGCGGACGCGTGGAAAACCCCCTTGGGGGAAATAAACGTGAACAAAAAATACTTCGAGGAAAGCGAAACCGCGCTGGTTGAATTCGATGAGGCGCACCAGCAGGAGCATTCGGTTGAAGTGCAGGTTCCCTTCATCCAGGCGGTTTTCCCGAAGGCGAAAATCGTCCCTGTCGTGACTGGGGAAGTGGAGCCGGAACAGCTCGCGGAAGACATTGATTCGGGGCTGGGGAAAAGCGATTTGCTCGTGGTGAGCACGGATTTGAGCCATTATTATCCTTATGAAGAAGCGAGGAAGATTGACGCGGTTGCAAACAGCGCAATTCCGAAGCTTGAAATTGAAACAGTTGAGGAAAAGGTCGAGGCGTGCGGGAAAACCGGGGTTCTCGCATTAATGCATCTGGCGAAGAAGCGCGCATGGAAGGGAAAATTGCTGGCTTACGCGAATTCAGGCGACACCGCGGGAGACAAGAGGAGGGTTGTGGGCTATGGCGCGTACGGCTTCTACTGAAAGAAAACCGGAAGGCGGGCTTTCGAAAAAGGGAGGAAAATTCCTTCTCGAGTTGGCGCGCAGAAGCATCCAAAATTATTTCGACAAGGGGGAACAGCTTGATTTCAGTGAAAATGAACTTCCTTCGAAGCGCCTCGCGGAGAAGGGCGCGAGCTTTGTAACTTTAACGATTCGCGGGGAACTGCGCGGATGCATCGGAATGTTTGAAGCAGTAAGACCATTGTTTCAGGACGTGATTGAAAACGCGGTTCAGGCTGCTTTCGGGGACCCGCGCTTTTCGCAATTGCGCGGAAGCGAATTCAGCGAAGTGAAAATCGAGGTCTCGGTTCTCACTCCTCCGCGCTATTCGAGCGCGGAGGAAGTGACGCGGAAGAAAAGCGGAGCGATAATCTCGTTTCGGGGAAAGCACGCGACCTTTCTGCCACAGGTGTGGAAGGAATTGCCGGAAAAGGAAGAATTCTTTTCGCACTTATGCCTTAAGGCTGGCCTAAACGCGAACGCGTGGAAGGAAAACGGCTTCAAGGTTCGGGCGTACGAAGTGCGGGCGTTCCGCGAATAACCAGTTATTTTGCTCAGCAAAAAGGAAGCAATTTAAACCCGCTTAACGAAAGTTATTGCTGTGATGTTGAATGCCGATAAAACCTGAACAGAAAAAACCAGAAAAGTTCCCTCTGACGGAAACAATCTTCGCCGTAATAGTTATCGGAGTGCTTATTGCGGTAGCATTGCAGGCGCCCACCGGCCAGCCGGACAAGCTGACGAAATTCGGCAGTTACTCCGAGCTTTCGGCCGCGTTCATGCAAAGCAGCGCGAGAAGCTACGGAATCACGGACATGATGGCAAAGGGGCTCGGCGCTCCCGCCCCTATGATGGCAACCTCAACACAAGGCGCGGCAAACAGCGCTGAGAGCATTGGCGGAACCTCGGATTACTCCAAGACAAACGTTCAGGTTGAAGGCGTGGACGAAGCGGACATCGTGAAAAGCGACGGAAAATACATTTACAATTTTTTCTCGAACAAGCTGGTTATCACTGACGCTTACCCAATTGAAAGCGCGAAAATCATTTCAAAAATGGATTTGAACGGCCTCAGCCCGCAGGAAATGTTCGTCAACGGAGACAAGCTCGTTATTTTCGGGACGAAATACGAAAGCTACGGCGAGCAGTATTACGCTGACGCAATTGGGGAACCCATGATGAAGGCCGCAGCCGGAGGCGCAACTGCAATAAGGGCGCCGGGGCCGATGCCCCGGTATTATTCCGGCGGCTCGAACACAATCGTGAGGGTTTACGACATTTCAAACCGCGAAACTCCGCAAGTCGAAAAGGAATTCGAGTTCAACGGAAATTACCTCACTTCGCGCCTTATTGGAAACAACGCATACTTTGTGGTGAACAGCTATCCCCGCTGGGTTTACCTTGAAGGCGGCGGAATAGACTACGCCCAGAACATCATTCCGATGATGAAGGAAAACGGAAGCGAAAAAAGGATTGCAGGCGCGGAAGAAATCGGTTATCTGCCTCCCATGCCGGCGGAAAGCTTCGTGACAATTGCCTCCCTGAACCTCGGCTCGGATGAATTGCAGAAGGTGACGATTGCAGGAAACGCCTCAATAGCGTTCGCATCGCTCGGATTTGACCCCGCGAGCAACGCTTCGCAGTCGAACATTTACCTTGCTTCAACGGCGTGGCTGCCGGGAAGCGGCGTTCCCTTAGTGAAGGGCGCGGAGAGCGCGATAATCGGGGACTCGGAAACAACGCTGATAAACAAATTCGGCATTTCGAATCCGGACGGCTCGATTTCTTTCGTTGGCCAGGGTTCGGTTCCGGGAAGCATGCTAAACCAGTTCTCTATGGACGAATACAACGAGGATTTCAGGATTGCCACTACGGTCCGGCAGAGTTACGGCGAAACCCAGACCTCCTCGAACAACGTTTATGTCCTTGATGGCCAAATGAAGACAATCGGAAAGCTCGAGGGACTGGCGCAGAACGAAACCATTTACGCCGTGCGCTTCATGAACGGCCGCGGCTACGTTGTTACATTCAACAGAATCGACCCTTTGTTTGTAATCGACCTTTCGGTTCCCACTGCGCCCAAGGTATTGGGCGAACTGAAGATTCCGGGCTACTCGGATTACCTCCAGCCCTACGATGAAACGCATTTGATTGGAATAGGGAAGGACGTGGACGCAAGCATTGACGCGGACAAGGTCCATACTCCGGGAGCGATTTATTACACGGCGATAAAGGGGCTGAAAATGTCATTGTTCGATGTCTCGGACGTTTCAAACCCCAAGGAAATCTCGAAGTACATAATAGGCGAGAGGGGAACGGATTCAGAGGCATTGTACGAGCACAAGGCGCTTTTGTTCGACAAGGAAAAGCAATTGCTCGTCCTGCCGGTTTCATTGCACGAAATAACTAGCGGAACCCCGACGGATTCATACGATTACTTTCCCCTGACTTTCGACGGGGCATACGTTTTTTCAATCAACATTGAAAACGGCTTCCAGTTGAGGGGAAAAATAAACCACCTTGATTCAAGCGCGAACACGAGTCCGGGAAGCTATTACGACGAATACAACTCGAAAATCAGGAGAAGCATGTATATCGGGAACGTGTTGTACACGCTTTCTGGCAAAATGCTCAAGGCGAACGACTTAAAGACGCTTGCCGCGCTCAAGGAATTCAAATTTGAATGAAAAGCGGCTTTTTTATTATTTTGCCCGCACACTTTTTTCCATGCCAGAATCAGCGCGAGAAAAACTGATGCAGCTCACGCTCTGCCTTCCGGTAAGGCTTAATGAAAAGCAAATTCTGCTCGGAATGAAGAAGCGCGGCTTCGGGAGCGGGAAATGGAACGGCTTCGGGGGAAAGCTTAAGGAGAACGAATCTCTGCAGCAGGCTGCGGTCCGCGAACTGCTTGAGGAGACCGGGCTCAGGACTTCGAAGGAAAGCCTGGAAAAGGTGGGGGAATTCAAGTTCGGTTTCCCGAAGAAGAAGGAATGGGACCAGGTTGTGCACGTCTTTGTGCTGCGCGACTGGCAGGGGGAGCCTCAGGAAAGCGGGGAAATGAGGCCTGAATGGTTTGCGTTTTCAGAAATACCATACGAAAGCATGTGGAAGGATGACGAAATCTGGCTTCCGAAGGTGCTTGAAGGCAAAAAGCTCCGCGCTGAATTCCGTTTCAGCGAGGACAACGAGACAATAGAGGAGTGGAAGATTAAGGAATTGGATGAATTCTGACTATTCCTTCCGCGCTTCCTCGATTGCCTTCTTTTCCTCGGGCGCGAGTTCCTCGAGGAATCCCGCGGAACCCATTTCCTTCCTGCCGCCCATATAGGGAATCATTTTTTCCATGCGCTTCCGGAAAGTTTCCTCCTTCGCGGCTTTCATGACCACCTTGTCAATCAGGAAAGGGAATTTGGTCCCGAGCCTCTGCACCTTGTAGTTCGCCTTTATTTCCGGCCCTATTTCGTCCCACAACTCCTTGTCGTACTTCGAAAGGAATTTTTCCGAGAAATCGTTTTTCTTTATTGCTTCGATTGCGATTCTCGCCGCAATCCTTCCCGAAATCATTGCGTTTCCTACGCCTTCACCGCTCAAGGGGTCAATAAGCGAGGCCGCGTCCCCGATGAGAATGCAGCCGTTGAAGTGGCATTTCCTGTGGTGGCTCGCAATCGGCAAACTCCAGCCTTTCACGTCCTCCA
>JBAZPA010000113.1:0-5016 GCA_041648435.1 archaeon | reverse complement strand
GGAAGGCGAAACACTGGTGGGGCACGGAGCAGCAATGCTATTGCAGGAAAAATTCATTGACGATTCGGATAAAGTCGTTGAATTGGTGTGCGAAAAATGCGGGATAATCGCGGTAAACGACCAAATTAGGAACAAGAGAATCTGCTCGATGTGCGGTTCCTCAAAAGTTTATCCAGTTGAAATGAGCTACGGCTTCAGGCTTTTGCTGGACGAACTGAAAGCGCTTGGAATTTACCCCAAGCTTAATTTGGCGGATAAAGTGTGAGGGAAAAAGAATGCTGCAAAAAAGAATCGAAAGCATAGAATTCGGAGTGCTCAATCCCGAGCAGATTAGGAGAATGAGCGCCCTCGAAATAAAGACGCCCGACACTTATGACAAGGACGGCTACCCGATGGAAGGCGGATTAATGGACCCCCACCTTGGAGTGATAAACCCGGGGTTAAGGTGCAAGACGTGCGGCCAAAGAATGAAGGAATGCCCCGGCCATTTCGGAAACCTTGAATTGGTGAGGCCCGTGGTGCACGGGTCATTCGGAAAAAAGCTCGAGGAATTAATGCAGGGAACGTGCCAGAACTGCGGAAAAATAGTCCTCAAAGAAGAAATCGTGCAGGAATTCGTTCCGCATATAGGAAAGAACACGGACTTGCTCGTGAAAAGGCTGCTTGCAAAGGCAAAGAAGGCAAAGCGCTGCCCGCACTGCGGATTCGAAAAAAAATTGCTGCTGCTGGACAAGCCCACAAACTTTTATCTGGACAAGGACAGGATTTACCCCACGCAGATACGCGAGTGGGTTGAAAAAATTCCGGAAAGGGATTTGTCGCTTTTCGGCTATGACCCGAACCGCGTGAGGCCCTCCTGGTTCATTCTGACCACTCTGCAGATTCCGCCCATAACAATAAGGCCGAGCATAACCCTTGAAACGGGAATAAAATCGGAAGACGACTTGACGCACAAGCTTGTGGACATACTGCGCATAAATTTGAGGCTGAAGGACAACATTGAGGCTGGAGCGCCGCAGCTCATAATCGAGGACTTGTGGGATTTGCTCCAGTACCACGTTACCACTTACTTTGACAATAACACGGCTGGAGTTCCGCCCGCAAAGCACCGCTCGGGAAGGGCGCTCAAGACACTCGTGCAGCGCCTGAAGGGAAAAAAGGGAAGGTTCAGGTACAATTTGACGGGAAAGCGCGTCAACTTTGCGGCAAGGTCGACTATTACTCCGGACCCCTACATTTCAATAACCGAAGTCGGGGTTCCGGAGGCAATCGCGCAAAATCTGACCGTGCCCGAATTCGTCACGGAATGGAATAAGGAAAGCATAAAAAAAATAGTAAAGGACGGAAAGGCGCTTTACCTCGTAAGGCCGAACGGCACGAGAAAAATGATTGCAAAGGAAAACATGGAAGAAATCCTTCTGGAATTGGACGTGGGATTCAAGATTGAAAGGTATCTGGCGGACGGAGACATGGTTTTGTTCAACAGGCAGCCGTCACTGCACAGGCTCTCGATGATGGCGCACAAGGCAAAAATACTGCCCGGAAAAACATTGCGCATTAATCCGGCGGTGTGCAAGCCCTATAACGCGGACTTTGACGGAGACGAAATGAATTTGCACGCGCCGCAGAGCGAGGAAGGGAAGGCGGAAGCCCGCGAATTATTGTTCGTGCAAAACCACATAATGAGCCCGAGGCACGGGGGTGCGGTAATAATACTTGACGAGGATGGAGTTTCGGGGACATACGTTCTAACGTTGCATGGAACCAGTTTTTCGCGCGATGAAACAATGAAGTACTTTTACGAAATGGGATTAACGGAATTGCCGAAGCCCGACGTGGACGGAAAAAGGTATTCGGGAAAGCTCATTTTCTCGCAATTGCTCCCGAAGGATCTCAACATAGAGTACAGGACGAAAACGGGAAGGCTGCTCAAAAAGCTCGCGCATTTGCCCGAAGAATTGAAGGAAAAAATGCACAAGGACTCAAAAGTCGTGATAAGGAACGGGCAATTGCTTGAAGGGGTGATTGACGAGGAAAGCCTCGGAGAAGTGACGGGAAAACTCGTGGACGTGCTTGCAAGGCGTTATCCCCCGGAAGTGATAGTGAAATTCTACGATTTATTGGGCAGGATTTCCTGCGATGTCATAACGCGCAGGGGAATGACAATCGGGTTGGACGAATATGACACATCCGATGCCGTGAAAAGGCTGAGAAAGCGCGTCATTGAGGAGGAAATGGAAGAGGGAAAAAAACTCGTTGAACTTTACAGGAAAGGGGGCCTTGAACTCGTTCCCGGAAGGAATTTGGACGAAAGCTTTGAAGTGAAAATGATGCAATTGGGGGCAAGAATAAAAGACCGCGTTGAAGTGCAGATTGTGGGAGAAAAAATAACCGAGATTTACGGCGCAAAGCCGAGGCTCGGAACAATGGTGATGATTTTGTCGGGCTCGCGCGGCTCCGTGACAAACCTCACAAACATACTCGGATTGTGGGGGCAGGCAAACGTAAGGGAAGGAAGGCCAAAGCGCGGATACACGAATCGCCTCATAACATTGAACGAAAAGAACGACGTTGGCGTGATTGCGGGCGGATTCATACAGCATAATTTCATGGAAGGCCTTGAGCCGAAGGAATACTTTTATCACGCAATGGGCGGAAGGCAGGGGGAAGTGGACACCGGAGTTTCCACAAAGGTTTCGGGCTACCTTTACAGGCGGCTCGCGAACTCCCTCAAGGACCTCGTTGTGAACTACGACGGAACCGTGAGAACGAGCAACAAGAACATAATCCAGTACGTGTACGGAGAGGACGGAGTGTTCCCCCAGAAATCAATAATGGGAAAAAGCGTGGACGTAAAGGGCGCGATTGCAAAGCGGGAAGAATGAGGCAAAGTTTATGGCCGAAGAAAAAAAGGAACGCAAAGTGCGGAAAAAAAAGGAAGCCGAAGCGGTCATTGAAGCCGAAAGGAAAGAGGAACATATAGAGCTTCCCGAAAGCTACGGTCTTCCCTACTCGGTTTACGAGGAAATAAGGAAAATCATGGAAGAAAATCCATCATTGAACCAGATGGAAGTCGTTGAATCCGTGAAAGGCGTTTTCGACCAAAGATTGGTTGAACCCGGCGAAGCGGTTGGAATAATTGCGGCGCAAAGCCTCGGGGAACCCGGAACCCAGCTCACTTTGAGGACAAAGCATTATGCGGGAGCAGCCGAAGTTTCAGTGGGGTCGGGAATACAGCGCGTGGAAGAAATAGTGGACGGAAGAAGCAAGGCAAAATACCCGACAATGACGATTTACCTGAACGATGAAATAAGGAAGGACGAGGCAAAGGCAAGGCGGTTCGCGGAAAGCCTCATTGACATGCGCATAAGCGACGTAATCAAAATTGACGAGGACTTCAATGAAAAAAAAGTCACGGTAACCTTTTTGGCCGGCAAAATAAGCGAAACAGGAATAAACGAGGAAGAGCTCGCGGAAAAGGTCGGGAAGGCAATCGGAGAAAAGTCGGTGAAAAGCGGGGGAAAAATAATAATAAATCTCGGACGCGAGCCCCTTGCGAAGATGAGAAAAAAAATGCTCAAAATGCTGAACACGAGGGCGCAGGGAGTGAAGGGAATAACAAAGGTGCTTGTGGCAAAAGAGGGCGACGAATTCGTCGTGAAGACTTCGGGCTCAAACCTCAAAATACTCCTCAAAATGAAGGAAGTGGATTCCGCAAGGACCGCAACGAACGACATAAAGGAAATAAGCAAGGTCCTTGGAATCGAGGCGGGAAGAACCGCAATAGTAAACGAACTGCACAAAACGCTTGACGAAAACGGGATTGACATCGACATAAGGCATTTGATGCTTTTGGCGGACATGATGACTTATGACGGGGAAATACGCGGAATAGTGAGAACGGGAATAACCCGCGAAAAGGCATCCCCTTTTGCGAGGGCGGCATTCGAGGAAACGATAAAGCATTTGCTTGACGCGGCATTCAAGGGGGAAAAGGAAAGGCTTCAGGGCGTGGTTGAAAACATAATCGTGGGCCAGCCCATAAAAGTGGGAACCGGAATGGTTGAATTGGTGATGGGCCCGAATCTGAGGCCCGAAGCGAAGAGCGAAGAAATCGCGGCGGAAAAGGAGCCGAAGAAGAAATCGAAGAAAAAGGAAAATGAAGGCGGGTAAGGAACCTGTTTTTATTTTTTGCATTGCAAAAAGTCTTTTGAAGCGGTGAACTGATTGGCTGGAATCGAATCAAAAAGGGAAATCCGGAGGGCCGTGGATACGGGAAAAGCCATTTTCGGGAAAAGGGAATGCGAGAAAAGCATTTTAAGCGGTGGCGTGCAATTAATCGTATTCACTTCAAGCGTAAGCAAAAGCGAGAAGGAAAGGCTGGCTCATTATTGCAAGACCGCGGGAATCCCAAAATTCGAGTTCAAAGGCTCAAGCCAGGAGCTCGGAGCGGTGTGCGGAAAGGTATTCGTTGTCTCCGTAATGGGGATAATTGACGCGGGAAAATCAAAGGTCCTTGAATTGGAAGAAAAAAGTTAAGGCGGCCGAATAATGAGAATAGGCAACCAGCAAATACTGTACATTAACGCCCTGGAGGACATAAGCGGGGCAAAGGCAAGGGACTGCGTGATTTTTCCCAACCAGATAACGTTCCTTGTAAGGGGAAGCGAAATAGGAAAGGCAATCGGGAAGAACGGCGCGACAATAAGGGATGTGAGGCAAAGAATAGGGAAAAACGTGGAAGTCCTCGAATGGACGGAAGACCCCAAGGCGTTCCTCAAAAAGGCGATTTTTCCCGTGAAGGCAACCGGAGTGGAATTGAACGGAAAAACGGTCGTGCTGAGGCTTGACCCCGAAAACAGGAGAAAAATGCACGAAAGAATGAACAAGCTGAAAAGGCTCAAGGAACTGATGAACCGCGCTTACGGAGTCGAAGAAATAAGAATGAAATGACTTCGCCCCGGTGAAATATTTAATGCAGGGCATGAAATGAAAATAAAAAAGGGCTGGAACTGA
>JBAZPA010000112.1:0-5088 GCA_041648435.1 archaeon | reverse complement strand
GGTCCGCATCCATTAAAGCGAAAACCGGCAGCTTGAATTCCTTGTTGAGGCGCTGCACGAACCGCCTTTCCGCCCTGCTCGGCTGGCCCCTTCCCGTGATTATTATGCACTTGTTTTTCTGCCAGAACCTGTCCTCGTTGAATCTCTTCCACACGGCGTCCTTTTCAATGAACAAAACGTATTCCGCGTTCAAGTCCTTTATTTCTATTTTTTCCGGTTCAACGTTGCTCGGTACTCCCCAGCCTCCGGAACCCATTTTGTTAAGGTCAATCGTGTCCTTTCCGTCCTTGATTTTCATGTCGCCCGCGATTACCCCTTTGCTCGAGGCGGCAAGGTGCAGTTCCTCTCGCAATAAATTCAGGCTCGCCTCGATGTCCTCGATGACCGGATCGCTCTCGGATTGATCCTCGAAAGTATTTTCCTGCGTTCCCTCAATGCTGTGCTTCAGCGCATAGTACAGGTCACGGATGCTCACAGTGGCGTTTTCGCCTATCACGTTCTTTATTTCGTTTGCCACGAGCATTGTCTGCATGAATTTCCTCGTGTGCGCGGTGTTCAGAAACTGCCTTTCGGAAGTCTTGTCCCCCAATTTTATTGTCTGGCTTTTCTGGTCGAAGTAAATGTTGTTCAGGGAGCGCACGGGCAGCTTGAATTCGGGGTTCTTTCCCGCGTGAATCTGCTTCGCGATTTCCTTTCCCGCGTTCTCCAATTTCTTTATCACTTCCGCGTCGGACGACATTACTCATTCACCTCTTCGCTTTCTTCGCTCCCCTTTTTGGGTTTCTTTTTCTTGGCTTCCTTTTTCAGCTCATTTTCAAGCTCATTTTCTATTTCATCGTCGCTCTCTTCCTCAACTTTCTTGTCCTGCGCCTCGTCCAATTTCAGTTTTCTAAGCACAATGTCAAGCAGTTCCTTTTCAAGGTCCTTTCTCGGGTCCTTTGTGAGTGCGGAAACAGCAATCGCGACTTCGGGCGCGTAGCGCATGTACAACCTCTTTTTTTCCTGCTTTTCCGCTTCCTTCCTTTTTCCCACGATGTACCTCGCGATTTTCCTCCCCGCTTCCATTAACGCAAGCCTTATTTCCTCCACGATTTCGTCCTCTTCCGCAATCGCCTGCTTTCCCGCGGAAGTGTAGGGCACGAACACGGATGAAATGTTCACCAGAACGGAAAGGGGAGCGTTGTCCAAGTCCTTTATTCCGTACCTTTTCCAGTCGATTGTCTGCACGGCCTTTGTTATCGCGCAGCCCCCGCCGTCGAACAGCAGCGGCGTCCTGTTCGCGAATCTCATCACCTCGATGTGCTTTCCAATCTGCAGTTTCTGCATGTCGTCTTTTGCATTAGCCTTCTCTTCCGCCGTCTGGTTTGCGCTCGCCTTTCCCGCTTCCCCCCCGAACGCGATCGCGGCCTCAATCTGGAAGGTGAATCCCCCCTTGTAAACAGTCGGCTTCCTTTCAATCACGGAAAGGAATTCCGGCTTGAGAATGCTTTGCAAGGACTTCTTTATCCTGTCTTCGCCAATGGGCCTCAGCGCGTCCATTCTCGGCGCAATGAAATCGATTTTCTTGAAGGCGTTAACCACTTCCTCGGCTTCCTCCCAAGTGAGCTTCTTGGGATTCTTGTTCAAGTCGAATGAAACTTCTTTTCGTATTTCGCCAATGGCCTTGTCTCCCATTCTGTCGAACTCGTTTTTCAGGAATGACGAAACCTTGAATGAATCCGCGTACTTCGCCATTGAAATCAATTCGTCAACAGTCACTCCCTTCGGGTGCGGCTGGACTTCAATGGGCTTCAAGGGAATGTCGCTCAGTGTGCGGTGGAAAACCGTTTTGTCGCCGCTCGGCTCAATGAATTCTATTTCCGCGTGCGGATTCGCAATCGCAGTCCTCCTCAAGTATTCCATGGGGCTCTGGTCGGACTGGATGTACTTCACGTCCTTGAATTTCGCCTTTATTGCCGTGCCCTTGAACTGCCTCTTAAGTGTCTCCACATTCGCGAGTTTGGGCTCATTCTTTTTCGGATCAATCGTTATTTCAAGCGAAATGGTTTCGTTTCCAGTTCCCGTTATTATCTGCGTCGCCTTTCCGGTTGTTATTTGGGAAAATAATGTCACGCCTGATGCGCCTATTCCCTGCTGTCCCCTCATCTGCATCAATCTGTGAAACTTCGTTCCCGCCAAAAGTTTTCCGAACGCCTTTCCCACGCTCTGAAGCGTTAGCCCCGGGCCGTTGTCGCGCACCGTAACTTCGTAGTAATCCTCTCCCAATTGGTCCAATTTCACTTCGATTTTAGGGAGCGTGCGGGCTTCCTCGCAAGCGTCAAGCGAATTACTTACATATTCGTGCACAATCGTCGTAAGCGTCCTAATTTTCCCGTACAATCCGAGCATTTGCCTGTTCTTCTTGAAGAATTCCGCGACCGAGTGCTCCTGGAATTCCTTTGCGAGGTCTTCGGCGGTCGCGCCGTCCTTCGGGTTTTTTGCGTCTTCCCCGATTTCTTCGTCCTTTCCGTTTTTTTCGGCCACTTTTTCGCTTCCCATTTCCTTTTAGAGGATTTGCCTTTTAATTGAAACGCTTCTTTGCAGGAATGCCTGCACCGTCGAGTGGTTCGCGCCCTCCAACAGCATTTCGATTGCGCGCTTCGCCATTCCCATTCCCTCAATCGGCCCGATTATCGCTATTGTTTTTCCGTAAACAGAAATTTCCGTTCCCGTGATTTCCGCGATTTCCCTTCTCGTTTTTCCCTTCGTTCCGATTACGCGCCCCTTTTTCTGCTCCAATGCCCTCCGGCTTTTTCCCGCGTAATCCGTGACGTCTATTATTTCAAGAAAATTGTTTTCGTCCAATAACTGCAATGCGTTTTCCGGCGAAAACCCGCGCCCTATTGCTGAAACAATATCAACAGCGCGGAGCGCGCTAATTCCCGCGGTTTTCGCGCTTACGACTATTTCCCCGCTTTCCGAGTCCACCCTTATTTTGGTTTTCGTGCGCTTCTCGATTTCCTTGCGCACTTCGCCGTTGCTTCCTATGAGCACCGCGATTCTTTCCCCTGGAATCCGAATGCTTTCTTCCTGCATGAAAACCACTCGCCCTTTATATATATAATATATAATTAGAATTTAAAACTTTTTCCTCGATTTCAGCCTAGAACTGCCCTTTTTCAGCCTGCTTTCCCACTCCTTTGCCAGTGTCCGCGCTTCCTCGTACCCTGTTTTGACGCCGTTCCTTGTCGAATAACTCGCGATGTTCCTTAAATCCCTTTCAAGGAACTCGTTCGCCTTTGGGTGGGACTTCAATACTGCCTGCCCCATGTCAATGACAACCAGCTCCTTTCCATTGTAAAGCAGGTTGTATTCCGAGAAATCCGCGTGCACCATTTCCCCCAAGTAATACAGCCTCGCCACGGATTCAATCATCTTGTTCCGCAATTCCCGCACTTCCTTTTCATCCGGCCTGCATTCCTTCAATGCCGGAAAAGCGTTTCCATTTTTGTCGCCGATGAATTCCATTACGAGCACATTGTCCATAAACGTTATTGGCTTGGGAACCCTCACCCCAACGGAATCCGCGCGCTCCAGATTCGCGAATTCCTTGCGCGTCCACGCGAAAACCATCTCCTTCCTGTCTTTCGGGATTCCGCGGAACCTTTCGTCTCCCGTAACGTACTTTGACATGTGGCTGAAGCTGGAAGTATTAATCTTGTAGATTTTCACGGCGCGGTAATTCCCCGCGTGGTCCCTCGCTCGGAACACAGTGGCTTCCTTGCCCTCGTTCACCGGAGACTCCAGTTGCGAGAAATACCGCTTCACGGACAGCCTGTGCAATGCGCCGATGGAGTGCCTGTCGAAGATTTTGCCGTATACCTTGGAAAGTTTTTCCTCGTCCGAGGCAGAGTGCTGCGACTTCGCGCTTCCGTTCCCTTTGGATTTTTTCTTTGCCATCGGAGAAATTATGATAATGAATGATTTAAATCTTGGCAATTCACGGCCTGAGTTTTTTTATGAGTCTGGTCGGCCTTATTTCTCCGTTATTTCTTCAATCGTACCAATCCTGCTTGACTCGCTTGATTACCTTTTTGCTTCCGGTTTCAAGGCCGTGCTGGCTCATGAAACGCTTGACATCCCAATCATAAAAGTCGTCTTTGCCGCCCTTGATTCCAACGGTTTGCCCAACAATCCATTTGGTAAAAGCGCCCCAGTTTTGTTTTCCGATTAATTTGGCGACTTCCTGCTTGTTCATTCTTTCACCCGATTAGCTTGATAAATTCGGCCGCAGCAACTATTTTTATTCCTCTGAATTCCTTCAGTTTCAGCAGATGCCTGTCCCCGCTCACGATATAGCCCGCGTTCGCCTCCAGCGCGGCTTCGAGTATCCTGTTGTCCGACGGGTCCTCTGAAATGACATTGATTCTGGTTTTTGGCTCTATTATCCTGATGAATCCCAGAAGAGTTTCGACCCGCGCATCGATTTCGGATTTGCTTATTCCGAAGTCCCTTCCGAGCGCTTTGCGGAATTCTTCCAGAATCTCCCTTGAAGCGAACGCTTCGATGCGGTTTTGGATTGCCCGCAGGGTTATTTGGTGCGGTTTTCCTTTCCAGAATTGCGCCGACACCAGTATGTTAGTGTCCAGAACTGTCCTGATCATTCTTTGACGCCTCTCATTTTGTGAATGAGTTTTGGGACGTCGCTTTCCCTGATTCCGAGCTTTTTCACTATTTTCCGCCCTTTCCCGACCTGCGCCTTGAACCTTTTCAGGATTTCCTCCCTTGAAGGGGTCACAACCCGCCTGAGCAGCAAAGTGTCGTTGCTTCCGATTACCGCGAAGGTTTCGCCCTCCTTCAGGTTCATTTCCTTCCGTATGTCCTGCGGTATCACGATTTGCCCCCTCGAGGACATTTTTGTCAGTTCGACTTCAGCCATTAATGCACCTCCGCAATAATAATGCCCTAAGCGCTTAATAAACTTTTCTTATAATAAGAAAGTAAGCAATTCCGCCTTCCGTGGCCGCCCGCCGATGGAGCGCCGCCGGAGATTTTGCCGCAGACCTTGGAGAGCTTCTCCTCGTCGGACTTCGAATGCCGGGAGGCGGG
>JBAZPA010000111.1:0-5107 GCA_041648435.1 archaeon | reverse complement strand
GGGCTGCCAAAGAAACTGCTGGTTCAGGTGTACATCGGCGTCTTGTCTTCCACGCGCTGGAGCGTGTTGCCGGTTTTCCGCATTTCGTCCATTTGCTTCAGCAGGACCTTTTCGGTTTCGCGCGCTTCCTTCAACAGCGGCTCGACGTTTATTTTCAGCCCCAGCAAATCGTTGAGCTTCTCGATTATCGCCGCGGCCGCCTTGTAATCCGCCTGGAATGACGCGTTCCCCATTATGGAAACCGCGTTGATTCCGCTTTTCTTCAGCTCGAGAAGAATGAGCGCGGTGATTCCCGTGGTTATTCCGTCCTTTATTATTTCGATTCCGTGCTTCTGCAGTTCCTTAAGCGATTCCGCGTTTGCCGCAATCCCGTAAACCTCGTTCTTTTCCTTCGCGCTTTGCGAGTTTATTCCCGCCAGGGAAATCATCCTTGAAATCTTTTTTTCCTTCGCCCATTGCACCACGCATTGCGCGAAATCATCCGTGTACTGGCGAGGAATTATCTGCTCGGAAATCAGCACCAGCAATTTCAGGCCCTCGTTTATGTATATTCTTGAGGGATAAACGGGAATCCCCTCGTGAATCCTTATGATTGGAATGAAAACGCTCGAGTCGATGTAGCCGTATTCCCTGAATTCGAGGCGCTCCACGATGTATTTTGCCGCAATGGTTCCCACCAAGCCCATTCCCGGAAACCCCTCTATCAGGGTGTAACCCGTAAGGCTTTTTTTCCCGTGCTCCACGATTTGGACTCTTGGCTTCATCGTATTTCCCCTGTTTTCCATTTTGATTACCCTTTCTCTGTTAATAACTTTTTCTGTCGCCTTCCGGATTCGGCCGCAACGGCAACCGAAACAAAGTTTATTAAGCGGTTTTCCCTTTTTTCGTGCATGCAATTTTCCGTCCTCAGCGGGATTTCCGCCCTGTTCCTTCTCGCGGCGCTGGCAATCCTCTTAATAATGAAAGGCGGGCTTGGCCAGAAGTCGAAGCATTACAACAGCCTCACCTCGCTTTTCATTGCAGCCTATGTTTTCATTTTCCTTTTCTTTGCGTCAAGCGCCTTCGGCGCCATGCTCTTCGCGGACGTGTTCGAGAGCATGGGAATAGTCTTCCTCATACTTTTCGCGGGATACGAGTTTTACATCGAGGGAATAAAGGGGAGGAATGAATGATGCCCGCGCCAATCCAGCTTTACGCCCTGCTTTTCCTTCTCCTGGTCTCGATGCTGAACCTTTTCGTGATGCTGAAGCGCAGGAGGTCCTTCCGCGCCGTGAACAGCTTCAAGACCCACTTTTACATCCTGATTTTCCTTTACCTCGTGGCGAAGGCGGTCCAGCTTTACCCTTTGCCTGGCGCTTACTCGATAAGCCTTTTCGGCATCACCCTGCTTCCCAACGCCATTTTTCAGGACCTCATCCAGCTTTTCTATTTCATGCTTTCGCTCGAGTTCCTGTTCCTCGTGCTTTTCAACGCCCTCGGCGCCGGCTTCATATTATCGTCTTACGACGGCATAAAGGCAGTGAGGCTCGATTCCGTGCAGCCCCTGAAGATGCGCGAAATTCCGCGAAGCGAAAGAAAAGAGAATGAGAATAAAAATAGCCGGGAAAAAAGGGGAATCTGATGCGCCAGAAGGTGAGCCTCGGCATCGGGAAGCTTGACGAACTCCTCGGAGGCGGAATTCCCGCGGGCTCGGTCATTCTTGTAACTGGCCCCGCGGGCTCTGGCAAAACGACTTTCCTGCGCGCCTTCCTCAACAGCGGAATGAAGCAGGGCGAAACCGGAATTTACATAATGTCCCAGCGCAATCCGGATTACGTGATCGAGGACATGCGCCTTTTCAACTGGGAAGTGGACACGACGAAGCTGAAATTCCTCGCGTTCGACGGAATAGTCCCCGAGCCGAAGCCCTATGTTTACGGAAACTACAATTCACTTACGGATTTGGCGGGCGGCCTTCGCAAGCTTTCATCCGAATTGGGCGGAAAGCCCGCGCGCTGCATAATGGACAACCTTTCAAGCTTCTTCATTCCGCGCGACGAAAGCCACGTTTTCCAGTTTTTGCAATTGGCTTTCAGGATGCTTCGCTCCGCGAACATCACGACAATGCTCCAATTGCAGTCGGACGCGCACGACCCCAAAACCGTCGCAATAATCGAGTCGCTGTGCGATGGAACCATTGAGCTGAAGCGCGAGGGCGACGAGCGATTATTGCGCGTCCTGAAGCTCGACTCCGGCCAGACGAACCCGCACTGGACGAAATTCGAAATCGGGGAAAAGGCGGGAATAAGGGTGCTTGAATTCTACCGTTAGGGGGCGATTGTTTTTGGCGATAAAAAAGGTTTCTTCCGGAATTTCCGGTTTGGACCAATTGGTTGGCGGCGGCTTTGAGGAGGGAAGCAGCACAATGGTTGCCGGCACCCCCGGAACCGGCAAAACCACTTTGGCATTGCAATTCATTTTAAACGGCACTAAAAGCGACGAGCCCGGCCTCTTCGTTTCCGCCTCCGAGCCCATTGAGAAAATGGTGGTGCATTACGAGCGCTTCGGCTGGGAAATCCAGAAACTGGTTTCCGAGCGCAGGCTTTCCTTCGTGCAGTACGACCGCGAGCTCGGGGAGAAATTCCTCCAGAAAGAATCGCCATTCGAGGCCGGCGAATTCATGGAAAAAATGAAGTTTCTCATCGAGTCGGCTCCGGAACAGCCCAAGCGCTTCGCCCTGGACTCCGTTTCCCTGCTTTCCTACTCCAATCCCTCCCCGAACATGCAGCGCGCAGAGCTCGGAAAGCTCCTGAATTACCTTTACAGGAAAAAAGTCACCTCGCTTTTCGTCCTCGAAAAAACGAGCTGGAACAACACGTTTGCATTCGAGGATTTCCTCGCGGACAATCTCATTGTATTGGACGACATACTGAAGGAGAACGAGCGCAAGCGCGGAATTACAGTAATAAAATCCCGCGCAGGGAAATGCGACCGCACCCTGCGCCCCTACGAGTTAACCGACAAGGGAATCGTGGTTTATCCGGAAGACACTATAATCTGAGGCGCCTGCTCCGGCTCACCGCCCGTAAATCCTGTCGTGGCGGTCGAAGTCAAGGAATAGTATGAAGTTCCTTTTTTTGTCCACATTGAAAGTGAGGACGAAGCTTTTGTCGATGTGAACGCGCTTCTGGTCGTCCATGCCGTACCTCAGGTTTTTGTAGCGGTCTATTGAGGCCTTGTCCGAAGAAATTATTTCCAGCACTTTTTTGTGCAGGATTTCGGAGCGCTTACGGTTTTTCCCCACGAGCTTTTCAACCTTTTTCTTGAGCTTTTCGGAAAAATCGTATTCGAATGGCATTCATTTTCCCCTTTATTTCTTCTTTTTGAACAGTGCATCGAGCTCTTTGATGCCCATATTCCTGTAGCCGTATTTCTTCAAATGCTCCTTCTCGATTTTCTGGAGCTTTTTCACGTACGAATCCTTGACCTGCGGCTCGAACTCTTCCGCGCCGTATTCTTCAACGAATTTGTTTATCGCCTCGCTCTTGTCCCTGAGCCCGTATTTCGCCTTTACTACTCCAAGCACCCTGTTCGTGTATTCGCTCAATGAAACCCTCGCGTCTACCATTTTTCGTCCCTCCTTCGGAGCAAGTGCATTTGCATACACACGGTGTGCATTTAAGCTTAAAATCTTTTCCATGGATTTTTCACCCCGCAATCATTCTCCCGAAGTAATACGCGGCGAACGCCGCCGGAATCAGCGCCATCGCGTAAAGCACGGCCTTCTTCGCGTTTCCCTCCTGCACCGCCACGAAGGCGCTTGCAAGCAGGCAGTATTCCACTATGTAAATCTGGTTCGCGGCCAACGCGGCATCCAATAATTCTTTTCTCTGCGCATTGCTCAATCCTATTCCAAGGGATTCCACCTGCAGGAAGCCGAAACCCGAAACAGTTCCCACAATCAGCCCCAGCACCAGGGGCACGATTACCGCGCCCGCCGCAAGCAAAGTGTATTTTTCTATTATGAGCGCGCTGTTCCTTTCCTGCAGTATTGCGCCTGTTTCAAGCAGGTCCTCCGCCGCCTCGCGGAATGCGTGCGACATTTCCGCTCCGGACTCGTAGCCCTGCAGCAGCAGATTCAATGCGCGGTCCAGTGAAGCGCTCTTGTTGCGCTTTTTCATTGACCCGAACGCTTCCTCAATCGCAAACCCCCTCCGAATTTCCCTTCTTGTCCTCGCGAATTCCACCGAGAGTTTTCCGTATCCCGCATGCGAAACGTACTCGATTATTTTTGGGAGCGGCGTTCCGGAGGGAAAAACGCTCGCCTGCAGGAGCATTCCCGGAATTTCCTTTTCGATTTCCCTCCTTCGCGCCTCGAACCTGTATTGCTCCCAGAACAACCCGAACGCCAAGGGTGCGAAAGCCGCGCAGATTCCCGCCAGAACCGCTAACTGAACCGGGATTCCGGCTGCAATCATTGCCGCGAGAAGGAAAAGCGCCAGCGCGATTCCCGCGAAAGCCAGCTGCGAGGCAAACTTCCCGAAACCAGTTTTATTCCCGTTCACCTCCATTTTTTCCCCTAATTCCGCGACCGCCTTTTTGCCCAGAAAAAATTCAATGGCCTTTTCGAATTCCATTTCCATTCCCTCGCTTTTTCTTTGCATTCGCTTTCGTTCTTTTCCGCTTTCGGTTCCTTTCATTCCTCGAGGAAAACCGGAGTCTTGGATTTCACGTAAATCAGGATTCCCAAGTCAATGGAGGGAAACAGCACCGTGGGAATCAGGAGCGCCTGCAGGGGCGTTATTGAAACCTCGAGGAACGCGCTTCCAACCACTATGAACGCCTGAAACAATGCGGGAATTATCGCGGAAATTGCAATGAACATCAATGAGAAAACCACGAGCTTCTGCGAGAAAGCCTTCGCCTCGATTCTCTGGGTCTGCAGCTGCTCCAATGCGATTCTTCGCAGGGATTCCGCAACGCTTTTTTTGCTTCCGCCCTGCTCGTAAACCCCCACAAGGTGCGCGACGCTTCTCTTGAATGCAATGGAATTCGAGCGCTCGCTCAACGCGAAAAGCGCTTCCTGCACGGAGCTTCCGCGCGATTTCACTTCCGCGAGCGCCTTGCG
>JBAZPA010000110.1:0-5108 GCA_041648435.1 archaeon | reverse complement strand
GCAGAGCGCCAAGGGGAAAGTTATTGTCGCGTCGCCGTAAACCGTCGCGGTTTTTGATTTCTGGCGGATTTTTCCCCAGCTTATTCCTTCTTTGGGCCGCGCCCCGCTCAAAGAACCGTCAAACTCGGAAGCGGTGGTGAAGTAAACCGCGTAATCAAGTCCCTCGCGCACTATGTTCGCGCCGAGCACGTGGTGCTTCGATATTCCCCCGCCGAGTATTATCGCGCCGGTTCTCTCCGCGGAAAGCGTGATTCCCGCGAGCTCCTTCATGTCCGCAGTGACATCGACGCAGAAATCCGGATTGCTCTGCTTGAAAAAGTACATCTGGAGGCCGAGCGCGCCGTCGGTTATTCCGGGGCAGAAAACCAGAATGTTGTTCTTGGAGCACCAGTACTGGAAGCTGTCCTTTCCCAATGTGAGACCTATTTCCCTCGAAATTCCACTCGGCGAAATCGGCTTTCCGGATTCGAGGAGTTTTGAAAAAATCGGTCTGATTTTTTTTTCGAACAGAATGTACCTTTGCGTCGGAACCAGAATGTTCCCTATGCGGTTCATTCCCTTTTCGTGCAGTTCGCTGTCGTCCATGTCGAAGCCGCCCAAAAAATACGGGGCGTAATGCTTCATTAGGTCGTGCTCGAGGCTTCCCGCGGTTGTAACTATTACATCAACAATTTTTTTCCTGCACAGTTCGGCTATCGCACCCCTCAGGCCGGAAGCAATCATGTTTGCGGTAAAGGAAAGGTAAATCACGCACCCCTTGTCCTTGCGCATTTCCCCGATTACTTCTATTGCCTCGGATAGGTTTTTTGCCTGAAAGCCAGCGGAGGCGAAAGCGCGGCTCATAGCGGAAAAGCCCTTCAATTTGCCGAAGTCCATGTCGGTTATTTTTTTCATTGAATCCGCCTTTGCAAGCAAAGGTAATTATTGCTGGCAAAACCTTAAAAATATGAAAACACGGAATTCCCCCGCGAAGGGCATTGGCGGTTCCGGAAAGCGGAAAACCGCCTCCCAAAGCTTTTTATTGGCTTCAGGGCACAATTGGAATGAAACAACTTGCCCGCGATTTGCATTCCCTGCTTCTTTGATTTATATCGGGAACTTTCAACGGCAATTCATCGGAGGAATGGTTTACATGGCAACAATCTCGGAACTTAGGCCCTTCTCAAAAAAGGTAGACTTGGTTGTGAAGGCAATGAGCAAGAATGAAATAAGGGAAGTACAGAGCAAGCTCGACAATTCCACGCACAAGGTAACCGAAGTGCTTGTCGGGGATGAGTCCGGCACGATACTCCTGACATTGTGGGATGATATGATTGAAAAAGTCAGCGAGGAAAAATCCTACAAGGTGGGAAACGCCTACACTTCGCTCTTCAAGGGAAGCCTGCGCCTCAATATAGGAAGGTACGGGACGCTTGAGGAATCAAGCGAGGAAGTCGCAAGTGTGAACACCGAAAACAATATTTCGGACAAGCAGTTCGAGCAAAGCCCGCGCACCTTCAGCAGAGGCTACGGAAGCGGTAGCGGAGGCGGAGGGGGATACGGAGGCGGAGGCGGAGGCTACGGCGGAAACCGCGGAGGCGGAAGAAGCTACGGCGGAAACAAGAGAAGCGAACGCTCCGACGAAAGCGAGAACTACGGCAGCGACTACTGATTTTGTTTTTTTCAGGCGGCGAAAGCCGCCATTCAACCTTTTTAATTATTTTTAATCCTTTTTTCCCCTGGTAACCCTACAAAGCAAATATTACTTTCGGAAACCATGAACTTTGCGAAGCAAAGTGATTTCAAGCTTTGGCTTGAAATATTTAATGCAAAGCATTAAATTATCCTTTCGCCAGCCTTTCTTTTGGAAAGAAAGGCTGCTGGGGGCGCGTAGCTCAGTCTGGCAGAGCATCAGTCTTATACACTGGCGGTCGGCGGTTCGAATCCGCCCGTGCCCATAAGCCTTTTAGCCATCGCTTCGCTCAGGCAAAAGGCTTGCGAAAAAAAGCTTCACGCTCAGCTGAAAGGCCTGCGAAAAAAAGCATCACAGTTACTCTGCTCAGACAAAAGGCCTGCAAAGCATTGAACTGGTTTTAGGCCCCTTTCTTTTCTATGAATGCTTCCGCTATTTCAGCGCGTAGCTTGTAAATCTCAAGCTGGGTTTTGTTGTTTCCGTCGGAATCCCCTTTGGACTTTCCGGATTCAAGGGCAACCATGAGGTTTGCGTGCTGGGCGCGCATTGTTTTTAGTTCCTTATCGGGTTTCTCCGCCAAGTCAAGCAGCTCCCTGAAGAAAACCTCGACGTAAATCGCGGGATTCACGAGAGCATCACCGTACTTCTGGCGCCTCATTCCCGACTGACACAGAATGCGCTGCGTCCTTGCAATTCTTAAAAGCTTCCTGAAGTCCCCAAGCGAATCCCTTGCCCCGAACTTTTTTACGTAATTCAGCACGCTTTCAAGGTGGGCGGCGTGATTTTTCGGGGAATAATTTTTGGGAATCATTTCTGAGGCAATGCGGCCTTTTGCGGCAGGAAATTTGGCTTCCGACAATATTGCCGAGCGGACCAGCCGCATTCCGCGATCGTAATGCGCTCCGGGATTTGCGCCGCGCTTTCCGAGAGTCATTTCAATCCTTGAAATTATTCTCTCCGACTTTTCAGGGGTAAGGCTCGTATACTTCGGCAGTGCCTTTTTATTGAAATCAAAGCCCACGGCAGAACCGCTGAGGGTTTTCAATGCGCGCGCCCTCTCGTTCTTGCGCATGGGTTTGAGCGTAAAAATCCCGTCGCTTTTGCCGAGCCTTTTTCTGGCTTCGCGGATGCGCTGGTAATTCGCGTAAGGGTACTTGGATTTAGGCACGAAAAAAAAGTAGTGCGCGGAAGTTAATAACTTTACGCCAAAACGGAAATTCAACCGAATTTAACTAAGTGCAGCGCAAGCTCGATTACGATTACCGCAATCGCGATTCCGAGAATCACCATCGGTCCGACCTTTGGGCCGCCCTCGCTTTCATTGAAGCGCATTATTCCGAGGCTGCTGCTCGGCCCCGAAGAAATCGGATTAGAGTCAAACTTCATTTCATTCCACCTTATTCTGCCCGCTTTGCGGTTCGCTTATAAATAACCGAAAGCATTTATATATCCTAAAAAATATAAAGGTATTGCGGATAAATCAGATATTCACTATAATGAGTGAGAGAAATGGACGGCATGGACTTTGATTTGGAAGAAGGGAACATCAAGGGCGTCAAGGAACAGAACAAAGGCGGCTCCGGCCTGAGGATTTGGGGCGCGGTAATAATAATCATAGTGCTCGGCGCCTTGTTCCTCTGGGCGATGTCGAACAGGAACACCGTTTACGGACTGCTCGGCGACGTTGGCCTGGGAAACGCCACGGAAAAGATTACCACTAAGGATTACAATGCGGGCGCGGAAGGCGCGAATGACGCGAACGGAATTGCTGGCGCAGCGGAAACCAATGCAGGCAACGAGGGAACCGCGGAAATCGCATCACAGGACCTCAACATAGGATTTTCCGCGCAGTTGATTTCAAGCGATTATTCCATTAGCGTAAAGAACGCGGATGTAAGGATTGACGGCGAAATAGAGGGAAGCACTTCGGGAGAAAAGTTCTCCTACCTGAATGGAAATTACCTGCTCAAGAATTTTTCGGGAACCATAAGCACAAACAAGGGGTATGTCGAACTCAACGGAAAGGCGGACGGGATTGAAACGCCGATAGGCAAAATCACGTTTCAGGGAAGCGTTTCAATGAAAATGAATTCTGGAGTGCTCGGAATGCAAGATGTTTACCTAACCTCTTTCAAAGAGAGCGTGACCGGCAGCGTAAGCACAAGCACCATAGCGAAAATAGACGCCCAAGGCGATTTTACCATTAACGGATTCAGGGGAAGAATAACCCTTGGAATGGACAACGCAGTGACTTTTGAAGGCAAAACATCCAATCTCATTGTAAAAACCTCAAACGGAATCACAAACGATATTAAATGAGGCCAGTCAATGCAATTCGAAAAACAGCCCCAGAACCCCGCGAAAACGGCAGTCAGCATCGGAATTCTCGCAATCCTGATTGTTGCATTGCTCTTCGTTCTGGTCTGGACCGGAGTAATGAAATGCGGAACGATTCCCGGAATGTGCGACGCTTATTATTACATATTCGGGGAACCGAAGGTGCTGATAGTTTACGGCGACGCGGGACTGGGGAATCCGGAATTATTGCATTTGACAATGGCTGACCCCACAAAGCTCGGCATCAGGGCGCAGACAATCCACCTTTCGCAGGTGAACACCGGAAACCTGCGGGAATTCCAATTGGTGATAGTGGAAAAATCGAGGAAAATGAGCACGAACCAGATCAAGATGTTCATTGATTACGCCACAGGCGGCGGGCGCCTTGTCTGGACCGGAGACGCGGGAGCGGAAACCGATGCCGAATCCGGGGACGAACTGGCGTACGCGAACGACTTGGACCCAAACGCGGAGCACAAGGCGATTTCGCCTTGGGCAAGAAAAACCGGGACAAGCATAATACGCCTGGACGTATTGCTTGGATTGACTTACGTTGCAAACTTCTGCGAGGTAAGGGGCTGCACCGGAACCGAAACATTCGTGGGAAACCTGCAAACCGAGCCGACTGCATCGGACAGGCTGATTTACGGCATTGCGCCGAACCTCAAGCTTTACGCTTCGGAGGGAAAGGACTTCGCAATCGTCAAGGAGAACGGCGAGTCAGGCGCCAAGCGCGTGCTGAGCGTTGCGTACGGGCCGGAAAGCAATTTGGTTGCAGGCGGAAAGAATTACGGAAAAGTATTCCCTATGATTGTTTCCTCGGGATTGGGGGGAAAAGTGGTTTACTATGCAACGCCGCCCGAAACTTTCGTGGAGGACGGAAAGCCCCAGAAGTATTACTCTTTCATAACAAACCTGTATTACGACATGTTCAGGTGAAATTGCAATTGCAGGAGCCGCCTCGGGGTTTTGGAAAAACGATTGGCGCAAATGGGTTCGCATCGCTTTCCTCGCCGCAATTGAAGCGTTCTCAATCCTAAATGGTGCGGGAAAAACATGCTTCTTTCCGCGCCGGCAGCCGGCCGAAAGCAGAATCAAG
>JBAZPA010000109.1:0-5120 GCA_041648435.1 archaeon | reverse complement strand
CGGATTCTTGCCTTTTGCATGCTCATTGCCTCGTTAAAAAAACAAAAAATTGAAGGCAAAAAAGCTTGCCCTCAATGTTTTCCAATTCATTTTGCTTTGGCTTCTACTTTTCCGGTTCTCGGAGTAATGGAAATTATCATTCCCGCCGCAACCGTCTGCCCCATGTCCCTTACCGCGAACCTTCCGAGCTGGGGGAACTTCTTGTATTCCTCGACGCACACGGGCTTTGTCGGAACTATTTTCACTATTGCAGCGTCCCCTGTTTTCAGGAACTTGGGGTTCTCTTCCAGCGTTGCCCCTGTTTTCGGGTCGAGTTTTTTCTGCAATTCCGCGAAAACGCACGACAATTGCGCTGTATGCATGTGGAACACCGGAGTGTAATTCTGGGGTATTGCCGTCGGGTGATTCAATACTATGATCTGCGCGATGAAGTCCTTCGCAATCATCGGCGGGTCCTTTTCATGGCCCACAACGTCTCCGCGCGCAATATCGTCCCTTGAGAGGCCGCGCACATTGAATCCCACGTTGTCTCCGGGAACCGCCTGCGCCAGTTGTTCGTGGTGCATTTCAATCGTCTTGACTTCCGCGAGCTTTCCGGGCGGGTTGATTATGATTTTGTCTCCGGGCTTCATTATTCCAGTTTCCACCCTTCCCACGGGAACCGCGCCGACTCCCTTTATCGTGTAAACGTCCTGTATCGGGAGCCTCAATGGCTTGCCCGTCGGCGGCTCAGGCGCAGTGAGATTGTCCAATTGTTCCACCAAGGTTGGCCCCTTGAACCACGCGAGCTTCTCGGATTTCTTCGCGACATTGTCTCCGACCCACGCGCTTACGGGAATCATCGCAATGGTATCGGGCTTGAATCCAACGCTTGAAAGCAGTTTCTGTATTTCCGCCTTGACTTCGTTGAATTTCTTTTCCTCGTAATTCACTTCGTCCATCTTGTTGAGCGCAATAACGATTTGCTGGAGCCCCATGACCTTTGCGAGGAACGCGTGCTCCTTTGTCTGGGGCTGTATTCCGTCTTTAGCTGAAACCACGAGAACTGCCGCGTCAGCCTGGCTCGTTCCGGTTATCATGTTCTTTACGAAGTCCTTGTGGCCGGGCGCGTCTATAATCGTGAAATCGTTCTTTTTTCCCTGGAATTTCTTGTAGGCAACGTCGATCGTGACTCCTCTTTCCCTTTCTTCCTTGAGCTGGTCCATTACGTATGCGAAGGCGAATGTCCCCTTTCCCTTTGCGTCGGCTTCCGCCTTTATTTTCCTGTATTCCTGCTCCGAGAGCGTTCCCGTGTCATACAAAAGCCTTCCCACGAGTGTGCTTTTGCCGTGGTCCACGTGGCCTATGAATACAAGGTTAATGTGCGGTTTTGTTGCCATTTGAATTCCTCCGTTGCTGACACGAAAAAACAATAAAAATCGTGAGAAAAACCCACAATTATCTTTCAATGGAATTCTTTTTAAATGAATCCCCTTTCCCCCAATCGCGATTCGTTCCAAAATTCAGTCCATGAAAAACGCCGCGGGCTTCGGGTCGGGCTCCATTCCCTTCCTTGCCCTTACTTCGCGTATTACCTGTTTCTGCAGTTCGCGGGGAAGAATTTCATATCCCGAGTATTCCGCTGTCCAGATTGCCCTTCCCTGGCAGGCACTGCGGATTGCCGCGCTGAACCCAATCAATTCCTTCACGGGTGCCTTAGCGATTATGATTGTGTAATCGCCTTCCGGCCTCATTTCCTGAATCTGGGTCCTGCGCGACTGCAATTCCCTCGAGGCAGCGCCCATGAATTCGGATGAAACATTCAGGAACAAGGTCTGCTTCGGCTCAAGCAAAAACGGGTCCGCGGAAAGCATTGCCGCGTAAATTCCGCGCGTTATTGCGGGCAGCACCTGTGCGGGGCCGCGATGAATCGCGTCTTCGTGCAGTGTTGCGTCCGTCATTACCAGTTGCACGCCCTGGCATTTTTCCTTTGCCAGCGGCCCCTCGTTCATTGCGTCCTGAAAGCCCTGTATTACCAGTTCCTTTATTTCATGCAATGCCTCAATGCCGCGCGTCGCGTCAATCAAAACGTTGTTGTAGTGAACGCACCAAACCTGCTTTGCCAAATCGCGGTCGAATCCGCAGTCCATCAGTTTTTCCACTATTTCCCTGTCCTTCGGCCAGGGCCTTATTTTTGCCTCGATTTTCGCTTCAACGAGTTTTTCCATTATTTCCGCGGAAATCGGCTCGGCGCGCAGCTTGAATTTGTTGTGCTTGTTCGGGCTCTTTGCTTCCACAATCTGGCTCTTTTTCCCTATTGCCTCGTGGTAAACCACAATCGGAGTGCTGACCGTAATCGGGACCTTATGGTCGACTTCAATCCGGTACTGCGTTACTTCAAGGTGAAGCTCTCCCATTCCCGAAATCAGGTGCTCGCCGGTTTCCTGGTTTATTGACGCCCGAATATTGGGGTCTTCTTTCGTGATTTGCCTCAAAACTTCAATGAGTTTCGGCAAATCCTTCGTGCTCTTTGCCTCGATTGAAACAGTCATAACGGGTTCCGCGGAAGACATGAAGCTTTCAAAAGGCTTTATTTGCGATGCCGCAATCGTTTCTCCCGCCCATACGTCCTTCAACCCCACAAGCGCGGCAATGTTTCCCGCGGGCACTTCATCGACAGGAACCTTTTCCGGCCCCATGTAAATTCCTACCTGCTGCAATTGGACTTCCTTCTGGTTTCCAATCAGCCTAACGGTTTTTCCGCGCTTCACTGTTCCCGAGTAAACCCTTCCCGTTGCAATGTCTCCGGCGTGCGGGTCCGTGTTGACATCGGTAATCATCATTGCTATTTCGCCGTTCGGGTCGCAGTTCAGCATTGCTTTTCCGACCTCGCTTTCGATTTCGCCTTTCCAGATTACGGGAATCCTGTACCTTTGTGCTGCGGCGGGATTCGGCAAATGCCCGATTACCATTTCAAGAACCGCAACGTGCAGGGGAATTTTTTCCGCCAATTCTTTCTGCTTTCCTTCCTTGCAGTAATCGTAAACGTCCTTGAAAGTAATCCCGCTTTCCTTTGTCTGCGGAACCGAAAGCGCCCACTTGTGGAATCCCGAGCCGAAGCACACGCTCCCTTCCTCCACCTTCACCTGCCATTTGTCCCTGAATTGCTCGGGCGCGTTCTGCCTTATGAGCTTGTTCACCTGGACGATTGTTTTCACGAACCTTTCCTGCATCTGCTGCTCGTTCAGCTTCAGTTCGTTTATGAGCCTGTCGACCTTGTTTATGAGCAGAACTGGCTTCACGTTTTCCTTGAGCGCCTGCCTCAGCACTGTTTCGGTCTGGGGCATCACCCCTTCAACTGAATCAACGACGAGTATTACCCCGTCAACGGCCCTCATCGCCCTTATCACGTCGCCCCCGAAGTCCACGTGCCCGGGAGTGTCAATCACGTTCACGAGGTAATCGTTTTCCTTGTATTCGTAGACCAGGGAAATGTTTGAGGCGTTGATTGTTATTCCGCGTTCCTGTTCCAGTTTGTAGGAGTCCATGAACAATTGCTTTCCCGCGAGCTCCTTTGAAATGAGCCCCGAGGCCGCGATGAGGGAATCGGTCATCGTGGTCTTGCCATGATCAATGTGCGCGACAATGCCTATGTTGCGGATGTTCTCCACATGCCCCATTAATTCCATTGCGAACTGCGCAACGTCCTCGCGTTTTCCCATTTAACCACCAAAAAAACAATTTTCTGCAAAAGCTTTTTTGCGGCCTATCCCGCGTTTACCTTGAGGCTTTTGCAATCCTTTCGACTTCGTCCCTTCTTTTCACGGCAAACGAGCTTGAATCCCCCTTTGCCGCCAGTGTGAGTTCCCTTGCCAAACCTTCTTCCGCGCTTGTCTTTGACTTGAAGGATGCCTGGAATGCCGCCAGTGCAATGTTCTTCAATGCCTCGTCTATGCGCTTCAATGGCGCCAAATCAACGGCAACAGTGTACATTACCCCGCCGCGCTTTATTCTTGTCGTGTCTTCCCTCGGCGCCGAATTCTCGATTGCCTTTATCAGCACCTGCAATGGGTTTTCCTTCGCCTGCCTTTCGGTTATTTCAAACGCCTTCTCGATTATGCGCAGGGTCTGAAGTTTTTTTCCCGTGCAATTCCTTCCCCTGATGTATTTTCCCGAGAGCTTCCTTTTTCCCTGCCCCGAGCGCATCACCTTGTTCGCAAGCCTTTCCACAATGCTCATTTCAGCCTTCTTGAACCTTCCCCTGCTCATTTTCCCGAAGCTGTGGGGAATCATTTTTGTTTCAAGGTTGATGTATTTTGCGAGGCCCAAATCGGCAATCCTTATTCCGTCCGTGCTCCACTTTCCGAAAACCAGTGTTTTTGGCATCTGGAACTTTTTTTCCTCGGCCGGCTTGTGGGCGTGCGGTCGCGCAGGCGTCTGGGGCGCGCTTTGCCCGAATTGCCCCTGCATTGCGGGCCTTCCTGGATTTTCCTGCATTTCCCGCCTTCCGGTTCCGGGTTGTTCTGCCATTATCTTTTCACCTTCTCTTTCTTTCCCGTTCTGAGGCTTTCCAGTGCTATGTTGTTTACGTGCGTTACGCGGTACTTGACTCCCCAAAGGTCCCCCTTTGGCCCGCCCTGCGCTCCGCCTATTCCCTCAACGCGGACTTCGTCGTGCTCGTCAATGTACTTTATTGCGCCGTCGTATGGCGCGAGCGCGGTCAGCTGTTTTCCGCTTTTCGTCAATTGGACCCTCACGCATTTCCTTATTCCGGAATTCGGCTGCTTTGCTTCCACTCCGCGCTTTTCAAGGACAATGCCCCTTGCCTGCGGCGAGCCCTCAAGCAAATCGTATTTCTTTGAAGTGCCAAGGATTTTCTGCTTGTACTTGTGCTTCTTTTTCTTCCACTTCTTCCGCTTTTTTTCCAGTTGCTTTCCGGCGAATTCCCCATAACCCATGATTCCACCAATTTTAATCCGGTTTTTTTTCAATCCCGATTTTCAGTTCCAGCCCTGTTTTATTTTCATTTCATGCCCTGCATTAAATATTTCACCGGGGCGAAGTCATTTCATTCTTATTTCTTCGACTCCGTAAGCGCGGTTCATCAGTTCCTTGAGCCTTTTCAGCTTGTTCATTCTTTC
>JBAZPA010000108.1:0-5138 GCA_041648435.1 archaeon | reverse complement strand
ACCGGTCAATTCCAGCCTGAACTTCACCGAGGCGATTACGGTCAGTTTCTGGATGAATCCCGCCGAACTGTACACCAGTCGCGAATCCTATCCGATTTCCCACGGCAACTGGGAAAACCGCTGGAAGGTTTCCATTATTCCTACAAAGAAAATCCGCTGGACAATTAAGACTACTGCCAGTATCAACAACGGCATCAAAGACCTCGATTCGCCGACAGCAATCACTATCAATCAATGGTATCACGTCGTCGGGCTGTATGACGGTACGAATTTCGACCTGTATGTTGATGGTGTGTTGAGCAATCACACGACTTTTTCGGGTTCGATCCTGACGACGAATATCGACCTGATGATCGGCCAGGTTTTGCCCAGCGTCAGCACCTATAATTTCAAAGGTGTCATCGACGACATCCGCATTTACGATTACGCGCTGTCGGTCGAGGAAATCGCCCAACTTTACGCCGAGCCAAGCGCCATCCATAGCGAGCCGGAGAAATTGCCGACAGAATTTTACCTATCTCAAAATTACCCGAATCCGTTCAATCCCCGCACCACCATTGCCTTTGATCTGCCGGAAGAAGCGCATGTGACATTGACGATTTATGACATCACTGGCAGGGAAATCGTCAAATTGGTGGATGAGAATCAACCAGCCGGATTTCGCCATATCGTCTGGGATGGTAAAGATAAGTCCGGGCAGACAGTTTCGAGCGGGATTTATCTCTATACGCTGAAAACCTCGGGGGGATTCAGTGAGACAAAGAAAATGGCGCTGATGAGATGATTCTGAAAGATAATTTCAAAGGCCTATTGACAATTTATCACTCTTGATATATATTGATTTAGTAGCAAAGGAAATGACTACCATGGAAAAAGGCTTGAAGAAGTGAAGTTTTTATTTTAGGGAAGGTACATGGTCTTAAGAGAGTGAAAATGGTCGTGCAAAGAGAAGCGATAAAGTCATTTTGAATCCGACAAAAGAATCAGTATTCAGAGTGACAAATCAGTGATGAAAAAAAATGAATAAACTAACTATAGGAGGTAAAAATGATATTAAAAAATATAAGGAAAAATCCCCGCACCATTGTTGTGATTTCCTAGCGGGGTAATGTCTGTATGGTGTTTATTGAATAAGGAGTTATAATTTAACAACCATGTAATATGGCAGGAGTAAAAAATGAAAAAAATTATCTTTATTATGATCCTTTTTTCAGTATTTGGATTTTCTCAGCAACCGACATTTGTTTACAATGTAGTGTATAAAACAAAAACAGCAATAGAAAATAAGGATGATGTCTTCTTAATATCCTCATACAGATATATCATTAAAGGTGAAGGAGATGATTTTTTCCCAAATAAATATAAGTTTCCCAGTGTAAGAATAATTGAATAAAAATTTAAGGAGTATGCAAAATGAAAAAGAATTTGTTTCTATTTTTATTTGTAATCCTCATTAGTGCTTGCAACCTTATTAACCCTCCAGATGATAATGGTGATGATTCTATCATTTACAGTAGTACTCTATCCGGTAAAGTTTTACTTGAGAACCAAATAGAACACAGCAATGCTTTGGTCTATATCGATAGTCTCAACAGAGGAGTCAGTAGCGATTCAAGTGGTAATTACACATTGTTGTTCGGTGAAGAAGATTCCGTTTACAACGGGGAATTTAAGATTTATTATTTTCTGAATGATTACGATAAGGATTCGGCAAAGATTATGCTGGTAAATGGAAAAGTAAAACTGGATACATTGGATGTGAACAGCGAGGGAAATATCAAAACCAAAGAAATGAAGCAGATTGTACTGATAGAAGGATGGACAGACAAAGCGGAGTATAGAGTTGGAGACAAAGTAACTTTTACTGCAAGAGTAACTAATTTAGCAAATAGAACAATACATATTTTGATAGGTAGTTGTAACGGTATACTTAGCAATTTTGTTGCTTTATATAACGATAAATATTTATCATTTCAGTTGGGAGGCGTACAAGATGTTTTATGTACAGATTGTGATATCTATTTACCACCCGGTGAATACTATGAAGGCAGCATTAGTTATGAGATAATTGAATATAAACCACTGATTCCGGATGAGTATATTGTCACTACAGGATTCTCGATCGAAGGTCGCTTACTAAATCAGTTTCAGAGTAAATTTAGTAGATATGTATTAGAAGAATGGTATAAAATTCATCGAGGCCCTTCACCAAAATATGATTTTTTCCCAAATAAATATAAGTTCCCCCATGTAAGAATAATCGAATAACAATTTAAGGAGTATGCAAAATGAAAAAGAATTTATTTCTATTTCTGCTTCTCACAGTGGTTGTGTTCCATTTTTATCGCTCTTTGAGAGCACAAGTTTATTCCGAAACACCTGTAACAATATCTGAAAACGGCGAAAGGTTATCAGACATGATTTATATGAAATTGAAATCCTATGGTTTTGTTGAGATTCCTGAAGGAAGTAAGAATGTTGACGGGTATTCTATATCAAATAAATTTCCTGATATCCGGATAACTATTTCCGATTTTTGTAAAAGCTGGCAGTTGGATTTACCTGATTTAAAGATTAGTAAAGCAATACCCGATGCAAAAGAGGAAGATACTTTATTTACAGATGTTAAAACCGGTGAAATTAGAAAACTGCCAAATCTTGCCAGAGTATTTATTATAAATTTCCCAAAACAAGTTGATATAGAAACAATTATCTCCGAACTGAGCAGGCATGAAGAGATAGAATATGCTCACGGACCGGTTGAAATTTATTATCCTGAACTCGATGTAACTTATAAACTCGTTAATATTAACATCCAACACAATAATTAAGGAGGGTAAAATGAACAAAATACTTTTTTCCCTTATCGCCACAGTCATTATTATCTCTTGCCTGTATTCACAAAGTGAAGAAAAGAATGGGCAAGTGGATAATTTCAAGAAGAATTATCCTGGTGAATTATCTATTCAATGGGATAAACCTTCAGGCGGTCCGAAGAGAATGTTGCACCTTATCGCTTCTTCCTGCATCCTAATTATCCAAATCCCTTTAACGCATCAACTGTTATCAGTTACCGGCTCGCAGCTTTGTTAATCTCAAGATTTTTAATTTGTTGGGAAGAGAGATTGAAACACTCTTGGCAGAAGAGAAATCCGCTGGTACATATACGGCTACATGGAATGCAGCGAGGTTTGCCAGCGGAATCTATATTGCAGGATTGTATGCAGGGAATTTCGTTGCATCAATAAAATTATTGCTCATAAGATGAGAAAGGAGGTGATCATTGGACGATAACAGAAGGTGCTATAAAAACCTGAGCGGCAGTGATTACAACACCGCCGCCCAGTGTAAACGGCAAACAAACGTGTTCACTTTTTAACAAGAAGTGAAAGGAAAGAATATGAAACTTGGAAACTTTGAACTTAATTGTTCTGCAATCCGCAACGTTGTCTTTGTGCTGATATGTATGATGGCAGTCTTTATCCAGCAGGTGATTGCCCAGCAGATCCTCTGGCAGCGGGTGTTTGATACAGGTGTTGAAGACTACGCGGAAGGAGTTGCAACTGATTTTCAGGGCAACATTATAGTTGTCGGTATGACTGTGCCTCAAGAGATACAACCTCCCAACAGTGAAGATTTTTTAACTATAAAATACAATTCTTTAGGTGACACTATTTGGACGCGACGATATCACCTGACAGTGGCTGACGAAGCTCACGGAGTAGCGGCGGATAAATTTGGAAATATCATCGTGGTGGGGAGTATTCATAATGATTCGACTAACGCCGACATGCACATTGTGAAGTACGATCCCGATGGCAGAATCCTTTGGACGAGGACATACAGTAATGGAATGGAAGATGTTGGCGAATTCGCATACGGAGTTGCTACGGATTCAAAGGGAAACATTATTGTAACTGGCAGGGGAACCTCCGTGGGACATTTTCCCAATTATGTTACGCTCAAATATGATTCGAGCGGCAACTTCATTTGGATGCGAGAGTACGACGGTGGCTGGACAGATATCGCCCGGGATGTAGCAGTGGATGATTCCGACAATGTGATTGTAACAGGTTACTCCAACGGTGATATGAACTGGGACTGGTGCACAATCAAGTATAGCCCTGATGGTGATACGATCTGGGTGAGGCGGCATAATGTTGCGCTTGACGACAAAGCCGATGGGGTTACGTGCGACAAAGATGGAAATGTAATCGTCGTTGGAAGACTCGGACAATCACCCACGAAGTATGCCGCCATAGTGAAGTACTCTCCTGCCGGCGATACACTGTGGACAAAACTCTTCGTTCGTCCGGTACCTCTGGATGGATTGATGAATTTCGTTGACGTGGTAACCGATGAATGTGAAAATATTTATACAGTGGGTTTGTTTGTATTGTGGGATAATGGTAAAGATTGGAGGGACTATTACGTCGTCAAGTGTAATCCGCAAGGGGATACAGTTTGGACAGCGCGATATGATCTTAATTTGCAGGACGAGCCAAAAGGAATTGCCCTAGACACTGAGGACAATATCATCATTACCGGAACAACTAGCGCAAATCCATCTCTCTACCAGTTCGATTACTTCACGGTGAAGTTGCACAACGTGACAAACGGAGTCGCCGAAGAGAATTTTGCCCCTCATCACTTCTCCCTGCATCCTAATTATCCGAATCCCTTTAACGCATCAACAGTTATCAGTTATCAGTTGCCAGTTCGCAGTTTTGTTAGTCTCAAGGTTTTTGATTTGCTTGGAAGAGAGATTGAAACACTCGTGGCAGAAGAGAAATCCGCTGGTACATATACGGCTACATGGAATGCCCGGAATTTCAGCAGTGGGATTTACTTTTTCCGGCTTCAGGCTGGGGATTTCACGGCGGTGAAAAAGTGTGTGAAGCTGAAATGAGAATGGCACTTGCAAACTTGAATTCACGGTCATACATTTCTATGTTAACAATTGGGGGAATTAATGGTTAAAAAGGTACTCCATCAAAGCGTCTTTTTCTACATTTTTTGTTTTTTCTTACTATTTATGATACACAATACTTCCATCGCTCAGACTGGTGACAGAATAAACAGACGGAGAGGATTGATGGATGGTAATCAGGTTAAAACTCTGTTTTGGAATCATGGTG
>JBAZPA010000107.1:0-5153 GCA_041648435.1 archaeon | reverse complement strand
AAAATGATCCAACCTATCCTGATTACTTGTCTGTGCATTCCGACCTCCTTCATTCGTCCGCGACGTTCAGCAGAATCAATTTCCGGCTGACGGATACTTTTGTCAACGCGCCAGCACCTTTATAATTTTGCTTTAAAAAGCGATAAATATCCGAAGACGACTTGTACTGCGCCGCATCGCACCAAATCTGAACATCGTATGTGTAATCGGCAACTACGTTCTCTTTATAAGTTTTGGAAACCTGCTTCAATAAGTCGCCAAAACCGAAGATGATCGTTTCCGCGTCGTCTTTGTCGAATGTGTTTGCGACGCTCAGAACGAGTTTGTACTGAACGCCCTGCTGAATATCCTGCTTCCAGTAATTCATGATGCGGCTGAGAACTTTATCCACGGCGTCGTTCATCGCTTCTTCGATCAGAACGGCGTCGGCCGTCGCCCGTTCCGGACTGTAGCCTGTTTCGGTTCCAAGCAGACGCGCGGTTGTTGTTTCGTAGGCGCGGCATCCGACGACGCCTTTTTTCACGACGGTCGAGCCGAGTTTTCGCGTCTCGATCGTCACATTATAGGAAATGTAAACATCACTGCCGATAGACAATGCCAGCAAATAACTGTAATCGTCTTCACCGCCCTGAAGCGCATTCTGAGCCGACGAAAGTTCCTGCACAACCTGCTGCTGTTCCGGCACGATGACTTCATATTTCCGGGCGGTCAGATACGATTCGATGATCTCGGCGCCTTTTTTCAGATTCGCATCCGTTTTCAGCAGTTCCAGCGGCGCTTTTCCATCTTTGGATTCCGGAATCACCATGATTGAAGGCAAACCGACCGATCCCGCGACAGTGGCGACTTCGGCGAGAACTCCTTTTTTCACCAAATCTTCCTGCAGAAGCGCTTTGTTGATCTTGAAGGTTTTTTCGACTTTCAGTTTCTTGCCGCCGTCGATTTTCAGTCGCGTTTCGTAAAAATCGGCTTCCCACGACTTGAACTGCTTGAGGTTTTCCTTTGTGAAAAAATCTTCCTGAATCGGCTGAAATGCGGCTTTTTCCTTGTCTGTCTGAATAACCGGATCGGTGCCGCCGAACAGAACGAACCAGATTGCCGCCTTGAAGGCGTCGTTGTCGGCGCGTTTATCCAATTCCGAAGCTTTGTCGGAGCCGGAACCGTAACCGGTCGCCCGAATCATCACTTCCGACGGCGACGTGCTTTCGACAAACACGGCTTCCCGCGAAACCGGCAGATTCGATTTTGCCATAAGAAAACTGACACTAAATAATAAGACCATGAACAATCGTGATTTCTTCATGTGCATTCCTTAAAAATTACCTATTTTTTTATCGATTCCTTTTTGGAGCAGAGCGCCCGGATTAACCGACAACGTCGGAATCGAATAATGAATATAAAAGCCGTACGTTGGTGAGATGCTGGAGATTCGCGGCGCTTTATAGCCAGTATAGTTCTCGACATCGACCTCTTTGTCTTTGTATTTCACTGTCCACCAATCCATCGCGGGAAACAGGTTCATCCCGGCGAAGATGCCGACGTTCCAATCGATGTTTACGGCATATTCCAGTCCGAGATTTACGCGCGCGCCGAGACTGTTGTTGGAAATCGTCACGGTCTCATCATCCCACGTATCCGACAGAACCAGATGCTGAATGCCTGCCAGCGCTTCGGCATGAATCGCCATCGGGCCGAGGTAAAATTTCCGCATATAGCCCAAATAACCACAGAGAATTCCCGCCGCCCAATTGTTATTCGGAAATATTCCCCCAAAAGAGTTTAAGTCATAGATTTTAGATTCAACAGGAGTTGCACCCGCAGTTCCACCGACCACCAAAAATGACTGCCGCTTTTTCGTCAACTCGGCAATGTTCCACTGCATATCGAAATCGATCCCAACTGCTCCTCCAGAATAATCGTTAAAGGCGATTAAAAAATCGTCACTCAGAAAAATGCCTTCTTTAATGTCCATTTTAAACCATCTCGGTTTCACGGAAATGTCAACTCCAATTCTCGGATGCTCAAGTATCGTCATGCCACGAACCCAATCGCCCTTTTTGACTGCCCATGCGGTGGAAAGTTGCTTGCCGGGCTTGTTCGGGTCAGAAACTGTGCCTACGCGCACAAATCCGGATTGGCGGAATTTGATCTTTCCGGTCTTGGTTTCGGAATATTCGCCGACGAAAAACGGTTCGTCCATCCGAATGCCTTCCGATTTGGAGAGTGGAAAACGAATCGTTCGTCCGTCAACATCAGCGATTGGAGCGGTCAGTTTGAACATATCGATGCCGCGCGTTAAAACTTGCAAATTCATTGTTAAAGTCTGAACGGCGGTACGGTAAGCGTACTCTTCTGCATCGATTATTGCTCCTTCCAGGTCGTAATCCTTTTTCTTTTCGGCGCTGGATGTCGCGTCCGAGCGAATCGTCGCCAACTTCTCAACCTGTGGTTCGTCGCCGGCAATGATGTGGAACCAGATCAGCCCGCCGCTGACGGAAACGCTCAGATCTTTTTCGTCTTTTTCCTTTTTGAGTTTGTACTTCGAGATGAACGGCACATAAATATAGGAGGAGTTCATCACCTGCTCCATCTGTTCCGCCGTGACTCCGAGTTCCTTCGCTTTGACGGCAATGAACGAGTTTTTCTGAACTTCGGAGACAAGATTCTGTGCGCGGAGTTCTTTGCTCACATCGAGATATTTGATGATTTCCGGCGCGATAATATCACGAATGACCGCGGCAATTTGATCGTCATCGACCATTCCTTTGGTCTGGAGATTTTTCTTGAACGTGGTTTGAACCGCCTCGGGAAGCGGATTGTAATCGAATCGCGGAATCCGAATACTTTCATGGACGGCATTCAGCAAATACCGCTGGTTTTCCTCCGACAAACGGATGTCGGAATCGGTTATCATCAGCGCATCCACAAAAGCCACCGATTTTCGCGCGTACTTCCCGGATTGCGGATATGAAACCGCGGCCAACATCAGAATGAAACCAACGACGGCAAGAATTTTCCTTCGGGATGACCCGGGCTTCGGTGAATAGATGATTTGGTTTTTATTTCGCACGATCAACACCTCAATTTAACAAATTTCTTAATGTCTGAATTTCTGCTTTGCCCGGTAATAAATCAATCTTTTTTTTCTCCACCCGAAAACGACAACTTTTTTATTGACAAAATGCAACTTTCGGATTAAACTTGCAAAAAGATTCAGGTAAAATTCATGCGACACAAAAGCCTACCCCGATTTGCCATTTTTCTCTTTCTCATTTTGTTTTGTGTCCGGACTTCCGGTTCGACTCTCGTCATCAACGAAGTCATGTTCGATCCGGACGGCGCAGACAATTACGACGAATTCATCGAGTTATTCAACACCGGAGATTCGGCCGTATCTCTCAACGGGATCCGGCTGATCGTCAACAACATTTCATCGTCTCTACTAAGGGTTGATTCCACTTTCCAATTCGTGCTGAAATCACATGGCTACGCGCTTATAATGGAAAAGGATTACCTACTGAATCACAAATCCTCCACCTACGACGAAACCATACCCGCTTCCACAGTTTTAGCCGTCATTTCGACAAGCGCTTTCGGATCCGGCGGCTTAACGAATAACGCGCCTAATCTCATTGCGTTGGTTTCTGCCGACAGCGAAACTTTAAGCATCGTCGTCACGACACCCGGTCAATCTTCCGGATATTCCGACGAAAGAATCGAACCCGGCGGCCCGGATGCTCCGGAAAACTGGGCAGACAGCCGAATTTTGCACGGCACGCCCGGTTTCCGCAATAGCGTTACACCACTACCGTTCGATCTGGAAGTCACACAGCTGACGTGCCTTTCCGACCCCGAATTGCTCGAAACCGGCAAGGTTATCGACTTTTCCATCGTCGTGAAAAATATCGGCGAAAATGTCTGTGATTCTGTTCTGATTCTTTTTGGCGAAGATATCAACGGCGACAGCGTTCTGTCTTCAAAAGAAACGCTGTATTCGACATACACCAAACTCGCTCCAAAAGACTCGATAGCAATTTTGACGAATGTGGTTTTCAATCACGCAGGCATTCATCATCTGATCGGCGAAATAATTTTTCCTCCAGATGACAGACCGGGCAATAATCGACAGATTTTAGACGTCCAACTTCCTTTTTCAACTCACTGTCTCGCCATCAACGAGTTTATGTACTGTCCGGCTTCCGGTTCCGGCGGCGAATGGATCGAATTGCTCAACATTTCCACCGACACAATCAATTTGCGAGAATGGACGATCGGCGACAATTCAACGACTGTGATTCTGACGAAAACCGAATTTCTCCTGCCGCCCAATGAATTCGTCGTCATTGCAAATGATTCTTCATTCCTGTGTTTTTGGGGAAACCAGCCTCATTTCCTCAAGAGTCTTCAGGCAATTCCGGCGCTGAACAACACGAGCGATTCCATTCTTGTCAACGATCTTTGCGGACGTCGGATCGACGGACTCGGTTATTCCAAAACGTGGGGATACCGGACAAATTTCTCCTTAGAGAGAAAAAATCCGTTTACACTCAGCAATTCTTCATCGAACTGGGCGCTATCTTCTTCTTCGGAAGGCGGAACGCCGGGACAACCCAACGCGAATCTCCTGAAAAGCCTCGATCTTCGCTGGGACAAACCGAATACATTTCTCAAAAAAGACAGACTCTTGCCGGGCGAATCGCTCGGCATAACTTTTAACATCGAAAACAACGGTCTTGAAACCGTCCCGGAATTCCAAATTTCATTCGATTTCCTCTCCGATACAACCGCATCTGTCGTGCCTGTGACTTTTTATGATAAATTCTTTTCAGATTCGATCGTCTCATTGCAGAAAATCCAGGATTCGTTATCGGTTCCAATCGATTTTACGGGAAGCGGTTTCGTTCGCGGCAAGATTCTGTTCCCCGACGCCGATTCCGCCAACAATCTCAACATTCTGCCGGTTCAGATCGGTTATCCTGCACAAACCATCGTCATCAACGAATTCATGTGTCAGCCGGAATCCGGGAATGCCGAATGGATCGAGTTGTTCAACCGTTCCGAATCGTCCGTCAATCTCCGCAACTGGTCTCTCAAGCACGCTTCATCCACGATTTATCCAATAACCGACTCAACGATCGTCATCCAGCCGAAAT
>JBAZPA010000106.1:0-5263 GCA_041648435.1 archaeon | reverse complement strand
AATCAAAAGGTTTTCTTCCGGCATTTTTTTCCCTCGACAGTTTCATAAATTATATTTCATTATCTGTTCCGTCAGGTCCTTGTGCGAGAAAATGGTTCTCCTGCAGCAGTACCTCGTTATCCCCAAGTCGTCCAGCACTTTTTTGGGGTCTTCCTTCTCGATGCGCTTCGCGTATTCCTCGTAGTATTCGGAAATCGCCTTTCCGCACGAAAAGCACCTTACCGGAACTGCCATCATATTTCCTCGCCTCCATTACCTCTTGGACTTCTGTTTTCTTGATCTCGCCTTTTTTCCCAAAGGCTTCTTCGGCTCAACGCGCCTGAAATCGTCAACCAACAGCATCCTGTCATATGCAAGCATCTTGTTTTTCAGCTTCTCGTTTCCCGAGAATTCCACTATCGCCTTCGCTATTGCCGCCCTTGCCGCGGTCGCCTGGCTCATGTAGCCCGAGCCCTTCACCTGGACGTCGATGTCCAAGCCAACGCCGTCTGATTCCGCCAATGCCAGCGGCTCCTTCACGAATTCAAGCAACTGCTTCGGCTGAATCATTTCAATGCTCCTGCCGTTAATCGTTATTTTTCCGCCGCCCTTCCGCACCTTTGCCCTCGCAACCGCGGTCTTCTTTTTTGCCTTCACGAAAACCACCTTGGTTCTCTGCCTTTTCTGCTTGTGCTTTGCCTGGCCTTCCGCTCCCGCCGCAATCGCCTGAACTTCGCTTTCTTCCATTTTCACCACTTCGCCCCGAGCATTGTGCTCAAATCCCCGATTGAAATGAATTTTTTTCCGCGGCTCTTCTTCGCGTCCTCAAGCTCCACGGCTTTTTCCGATTTCAGCTTCTCCGGAATTCCGACGTGGCACATCACGCGCCTGAACGCCTCCCTTCCCTTTTGTGTCCTGAACGGCAGCATTCCCCTTACGGCCCTTCTCACAATCCTGTCGGGCGTCCTCGGAAACTTGGGCGCGTAACTCGGGTTTCCCTTTACCGTAAGGTCGATGCGGGTCTTGTACTTTTTTGCCGTGACTTTCGGGTCCCCGAAAATCATTGCTTTTTCCGCGTTCACTATTTCCACTTTCTCCCCCCCCAAGGCGAGCTTTGCGGCTTTGCTCGCGATTCTTCCGAGAACGGAATCCTTGGCGTCAATCACAATCATTTCACTATCACCGCGTTTTCGTGTTTTCCGCTGAGCGCGAATTCGCGCATCGGAACGCATTTTCCCTTTTTTTCCAGAATCTTTTTTTTCGCGCCCAGCGAGAATTCGACCGCAACCACCTGCAGGGCGCTTTCAAGCACCCCGTTTCCCAGAACCTTTCCCGGAACCACGAGTATTTTTCCCTTGGCCTTCCGCGCAATCATTTCAAGCTTTCCGGCGCTGACTTCCGCCCTCCGCCTTCTGGGCTTTCCGGTTTCCTCCGCAAGCTTCTCCCAGAAGCCGCGCTTTTCCTTCCGCGCGCGCATCTCAAGCAGCGCAATAGTCTTGCGTGCCTCAAGCCTTGTGGGTCCGGTTGCCTTCACGTCCATCTCTCCGATTCAAAATTTCAAATTCCATTCCTTTTTTTCTTTTTTATTTTCACATTTTTAATTTGTTTCCATCTTCCTTTTTTGGCAGTGCACGGGGCAGGATTCGGACCTGCGAAGGCACTGAGCCACCGGCTCCTAAAGCCGGCCCCTTTGGCCGCTTGGGTACCCGTGCTAAAGCCTTTCTTTCGAAAAGAAAGGCTTGCGAAAGAAATAATTTAATGCTTCGCATTAAATATTTCAAGGCGAACCTTGAAATCACTTTTGCTCCGCAAAAGTTTCTTCCCCGCTTTTCACGGCTGGCGGCTCACTTCATTTCCTTTTCAAGCTCTTTCGCCTTTTCCTCCAGTATTTCCATTGCCCCTGCCACGGTTTCCTTTGCGTCAAGCTGGCCGTTCAATTCCATGCTTAAAACGAAATTGTTTTTTTCGGTTCCGATTTTCACGAATTCAGCGCCGCCCACATCGCGGCAGTTTCCGCACAGGGTGCACTCCCACGCGTTCTTCACCACGACTTTTCCCGCTTTGGTTTCAAGTATTTTCACAGGGCACGATTTCACGATTTCGTCCTTGTTTTTCGCCTTTTCGTCTATTTCTATTTCGGGAACGTGCTTGTATCCCACGATTGCGGGAACGAATTTTGCGTGCTCCTTTCCCGTGCCCATTACCGCCTTGAGCTCGAGCTTTATTTTCTGGCCCTTTGCAAGCTTTGCAAGGGGAATCTTTTTGTACACGGGCTCGACTTTCGGGTCGGTGCACTTTATGTCGCGCGAGTAAACGGTCGCCGGCCCCTCCTTTTCCAGCCCCAAAGTCACTTTTTCCCCGAGCTTGTATTTCTTCGGGTCGGTTGTAAGCGGAACGAGCCCCAGCCTGTGCGCGAGGAATTCGTCGAACACGATTCCCGTGTTCTCGTAAATGATTACGTCCTCTATTGCCATTACGGCAAGGTCTTCGGTTATCGTCCTGCGCAATGCGTTCATCAAGGCGGTTTCAACCCCCCTTATGAGGAACTTTGCGCTTGTCCCGTTTCCTTCAGTCAGGCACTTCACTTCCATTCCCATTTCACTTCCCTCAATTCCTTGGCCGTTACTTTTTTCCCCTGTACCTTTTCTTTTTCCTGCACCCGTCGTGCGGCAAAGGGGTAACGTTTTCAATGCTCCTTATTCTCATTCCGCACCTTGTAAGCATTCGTATTGCGGCTTCCGCTCCCTGCCCCGGGCTTTTCGTCCTTATTCCGCCCTGCGCCCTGACCTTTATGTCGACTTCCCCCACTCCTTTTTCCCTCGCCCTTTCTGCGACTATTTCCGCGACTTTCATTGCCGCGTAGGGGCTGCCTTCCTTGTGCTGCGCCTTTACGACTATTCCTCCGGAGCACTTTGCGAGGGTTTCCGCGCCCGTCGAATCCGTCAGCAGCATTATGGTGTTGTTGTGCGACGCATAAATATGTATTATTCCGCGCTTCATTTTTCTTCACTTCCGCTTTCTTCCGCGCCCTTCGGCCCGCTTTCCCCTTCTTTTGCGGCGCTTGCCTTTGATTCGCCGGCCCTTTCGCGGCTTTCCATTGCCGCTGCCTCTTTTGCGGCCTCTTCCAGCGCCTCGCGCGCGAGCCTTTTCTTTACCTTGTCCTCTTTCGGCTGAAGCTTCAGTTCCTGCTTGTAATACGCGACCTTGTCTTCCTCAGATTTCGGCACAATGTATCCTGGCACCGAAACTTTTTTTCCGTTGACGCTTATTTTTCCGTGCGTGATGAACTGCCTTGCCTGCTTCTGCGTGAGCGCAAGGTTTTTTCTCCACACGATTGTCTGGAGCCTTCTTTCAAGCACGTCCTTTGTTTCTGTTCCAAGCACGGAGTCAAGGCTTGCCCCGATTTCAAGCAGCCCGATTCTTGCAAGGCTTTCCACCAATTCCCTTTCCTTTTCATTTCTCCTTTCAAGCGGCAGCGCGAGAATCCCTCTTGCGTTATCCCTTTTGCGCTTGAGGAACGATTCCGCGAGCCACAATTCGCGCTTGTTTTTGAGGCCGTAGGTTTCCACGAGCTTTTTTTCCGCGTTAAGCAGTTCCGTGTTCCAAAGCATTTTGGGGCGCTTGTACATTTTCCTTGATTTTTTCGGGTCACCCATTCAATCACTTTCATTCTTGCTTCAATTTTTTTGCTTCGATTTTTTCCGTTTTCCTTTTTTTCTTCCTTCCCCTTTTTGGCCTTTCCGGTTTTCATTTCTTATTTCTTCTTATCTCTTTTTCCCTTCGGGTTTTCCGGGCTTTCCCGCTCCGCCTTTTCCGCCGGCCGCGGGCTTTCCCTGCGCCGGAGCAACCTTCATCGGAGCCCCGCCCCTTGCGTCCTTCTTCATGACTCCCACGACCGTTCCCTTTCCCCTGTGGGTGCTCTTTGTCCTCTGCCCCCTCACCGTGAGGCCCCACGCGTGCCTTAATCCGCGGTATGACTTGGTTTTTCCCATTCTCTGCAAATCGTTTCTGAGCGAGAACTGCAAGTCGGATTCAAGCAGGTGGTGCGTTTCGCCTGTTTCAATGTCCCTCTGCCTGTTAAGCGCCCAGAATGGTATTCCGTTGGCTTGCGGGTTCATTATTATTTCTTCCAAGTCCTTGTCGTTTGCCTCGGGAATTTTTCCGAGCTTTTCGCTTGCGCTTATTCCCGTTTTTTTCTCGAATTCCTTTGAAACCATCAATGCCATTCTCTGGCCCATTCCCCTAACCCCGAGCAGTGCCCTCGGAAGCGAGTGCCTTCCGTTCAAATCCCTGTTTATTACCCTGACAATCAGGCGCAGTCCCCTGTCTTCGGGCCTTTCAACGTATTCCTTTTCCTTTTGGGGGTGCTCGGTTTTTCCCTTTAAGCTTTCCTTTCCCTTCTGCTTCAGGCTTTCGCCTTCTTTTTCCTTTTGTTCCTTCATTTCAATTGCACCTGCTTTAATTGCCTCACTATTTCTTCCCTTGACGCTGCCTTTGAAATCCCGATTTTTTTGTCCGTGGGAAAAATGTGCCTTGCGTTTGCCTTCTTGCGCTTCACTGTTTCCCCTTCGATTACGGGCTCGCCCTTTTCCGTGAAATCGACTATGACTACTTTTGTTCCCGCCTTTCTTCCCGCGCTCTTGAGGCACACCCTTCCTATTTCAAGCAAAGCCATTTCATTTCACCTTTTTCAATGCGATTTCCACGAATTTCCTGTGCCTCAACTCGGTTTTTTCCATTTCCTTTATTCCCGCACCCACCTTTATCGCTTCCTCTATGACGCGCTTCCTGCAGATGTTGCAGAGCGTTCCCGCGAAAAGCGCCGAGGGCCTTCTTTCCGTCTTTGAAAGCTTTCTCGTCTTGCTCCTTGTTTTTCCGTGGGGCATTCCGTGCATTACTTTTCCGCACAGGTTGCACTTGTGCTTCGATGTCTTCTCCCTTACGTAGGCAATCCGCGTTTCGCCGTAGCGCGACTTGTACTTCTTTTTTTTCTTCCACCTGTTCTGCGGCCTTGCCAAAACACACACCTTCATTTCCAGATTTTTCCCATCACGACGTTAAGCATTATTCCCGCTATTATTCCGACCACGATGTACCATGCGATTGACGAAGGAATGAATCCGAGCAAAGGCAATGTGACGTTGCCGACCGGAAGGCCCGAAGCGTTCTTGTAATTCGCGCCGAGGAACCAGAAAGTGGGAATCACTATGACCATTATTATGACCATGTGCTTCATGCTTTTCTGCATCATTTTCATGCTTTCGTCGAGCATTTCCTTTTCGAG
>JBAZPA010000105.1:0-5281 GCA_041648435.1 archaeon | reverse complement strand
GTAGAGTGGAAGACGACCGGCAACTGGAATCCGGTAACCGCCACGACGAACGCCTACACACACTCGGGGCTCGCAAACGGAACGACTTACTATTACAGGGTAAGCGCGTGCAACGCCGCGGGATGCGGAAACACTTCATCGCAAATAACCGCGATTCCGGTAGGCGCCAATTCAATCACCTCCGCTACCGCGGGAAACACGCAGGTAACCGTGAACTGGACTGCGGCAACCGGAGCCACAATTTATTCCCTGAAAATAAGCGGGGGAAAAACCGCGACAATAAGCAATCTTACGGGAACAAGCTACATTGACACGGGATTAACGAACGGAACTACTTACACTTACAGCATTGCGGGATGCAATTCCACGGGCTGCGGGCCTTATTATTCAAGCGTCAATGCCACGCCCGTTGCGCCTGCAACGCTTACGGGAATAACGATAAGGAAGGGGGCCGCAACCGTGACAGTGCCCGGAGTGACTCCGCCATCGCCAATGAACTGCACCCCCGCCCCGACAGGAACGGAAGTAAACAGCCTGACAATAACAATGAACACGAGCACAAAAGAGCAGTTCTGCGCCTACGCGCTTTACAGTAACGGAACCTCGAAAGGCATCAACGGAACCCCGCCAAGCACCTACGAATACACGAATTACAATGGAACATTCAGATGGAGCCAAAACAACGCGAACGCGGGAACCCTCAACACAGTTCCGCTGACATACGGCCTGTTCACCACAATTTTGGAAGCAACTACCGTAAGAACAACGATTGTAACCTACAATTACAAGCCCTCCGCAGGAGTGGCCAAATCGGAAAAATTCACCATAAAGGTGTTTCCGCAGGCAGCTAATGTCAATCAAAACTAAAATGCCGGAGCCCCCAACCAAAAGCAAAAGCCAGATTAACTCTTTTGAACCCAATTCTGGCATGCGCGTTCTGAAAGTGGACAAAAAGAATTCATTCATCGAGGTCATTCCGCAGACCATTGATGACTTGTGGCACTTGGAAAAGGTGATTGAAAACGGGGACGTGGTGTGCGGGGAAAGCACCAGAAGGTTCAAGCCGAAGGACCTAGACAGGGGGCAGTCTGAAAAGAAAGACGTTTACGTGGAAATAGAAGTCGAAAGAATCGAATTCCAGAGAGCGCTGGGGCAACTGAGGGCAATCGGAAAAGTGGTCCTCGGAAAGCCGGAGGAATTCGTGGAACTGCACTCGCACCACTCGCTTTCAATTGAACTCGGGGAAAAGGTGAAGCTGCGCAAGAAGGAGTTCAGGCAGTATCAGGCGGACAGGCTGAAGCGCGCGGAAAAGGAATCATTGAAGCAAAGAATTCTGCTTGTTGCAATGGATGATGAAGGCGCGGACCTTGCAATTGTGCGCGAATTCGGATTGGAGCAGTTCGCGAGGATTCACGCGGGAAAGCAAGGAAAACGGTTCGAGGGGGAAGGAAACGAAAAAAAGTATTATTCCGAATTAATGAAGAAAATCCTCGAGGCAAAGCCGGACAAAACGATAATAGCAGGGCCTGGATTCGCGAAGGAAAGCCTCGAAAAGTACCTCGGCGAAAAGGCGCCGGGATTCATGGCGGTTTTCGATTCGGTTTCAAGCACGGGAATAACCGGATTGAACGAAATCGTGAGGCGCGGGCTTCTCCAAAAAGTGATAACTGATTCGAGGCTCGAATTCGAAACACAGTTGGTCGAAAAACTGTTCGAGGAAATGGCAAAGCAGTCGGGAATGGTTGCAATCGGAGAAAAGGAAACCATCGGGGCAATTTCAGTTAAGGCCGCCGGCCAGGTGGTAATAACGGACAAGCAATTGACAGAGAACCGGGAGAGCTCGGAAAAAATCCTTGCGGAAATTGAAAACCAGAACGGAAAAATCCACATAATAAGCTCGGAGCACGACGCGGGAAAGAGGCTTGACGGAATGGGGGGAATCGCGGCGTTCCTTTACTACAAATTAAGGCAAAAATATTAATTCTGCGGGGTGGAACTTACTGCATGAAAGCCGCTTTTGCTTTGGGAATTGCGGGAGCGCTCGCGCTCATTGTGATTGCGAGCGGGTGCGTGCAGCAGGGCTACCATTCGCCTGACACCGGCAAGGCGGTGCTTGCATGCGGGAATTCATGCCAAAACGCCCGGGCAAACGGAGTTGATTTGTCAAGCGGCCCCTGCATTGGAAACCCGATTCGGAAGGAAGGGCCGAAGTGGGTGTGTGACATCGCCCACAGCCCGAGGGCCGCAATCGACGATTTGCAGGAAAACCAGTGCAGCGCGTTCAGGGAAGGAAAGGCAAGGAACTTCGTCGAGCTTGACGAAAACTGCGGGCTTGTGCGGGCTTACGAAGCCTAAGTTCAGCCCCTGGCCGCAAGTTCGTCGTCGATTATCTTCTTGAAGGTGTCGTAGGGGTGGGCGCCCTGCACCTGGATGTTGTTTATGAACAGGGTTGGCGTTCCGAAGCCCCCGAGGCTCTGGCCGAACGCAAGCGATGCCGAAACCTTGTCAGAGTATTTCTTGGAGGAAAGGCACTCGCCGAACTTGTTCTGGTCAAGGCCGTTAAGGTCCTTCACGTAGGTTTTGATGTTGGATTCCGAGGCCCATCCCCCGTTCTCCGGGCCCTGCTTTGACAAATACATCATCGAGACGAACTGCCAGAAAAGGCCGTTGCCCTGCTCGTAGGCGCATTGGCCCGCGTTTCCCGCGGTTGTTGAATCTGGGCCGAGGAACTGGTAGTCCTTGAAGTAGTATGCAATCTTGTTTGAGTCTATGTAGTTTTCTTTCAGTTTGGGGGTGGTTTCGCCCTCGTAGCGCTTGCAGAAGGGGCACTGGTAATCCTCGAATGCAATGAACTTAACTTTTGCGTTGGCGTTCCCGAGCATGGGCGCGCCCTCGAGCGGAACGCTCACGCTGAGCATCCTGCGCGCCGTGTACAGCGGCCCGGCCTGGCTCGAAATCTGGTCCATCAGGGAGTAGGGGAAAACGTAATAGCCGCCTTTCTTTTGCAGGTATGAGCCTATTTGCGCGAAGTTCTTTGCCCCTTCTGCCCTTTTGTCAAGCAGGAAGGCTGGAAGGGTGTCCAGGTTGTAGTCTGAAATGAACTTTTTGCCTTCCGCGGAATCCGCGCCGTACTTGACGAGCTTAGCGCTCGGGAAGGGGCCTGAAGCAAGGAGCAGGGGAAGCCTGTTCTGGTTGCACACTGTGCACGAATCATCGTCTATTTCAATCATGTTGAATTCCGGGTCGGGGGAATTCGTGTCGGTTGCTCCGGAGGGCTTTGCAAGAAGCCTGTCTGTTTCATCCTTGAAGTCCTGAATGCTTTGGGGGCTGAATTCGGTTCCGTTGAAGTAGAATGTGGGGGTTCCGCCAACGCCGCGCTTCGTGCCTTCAGTTCTGTCAGTTTGAACCTCAGAAGCCTTCCGGCCTGAATCAAGGCAGGAATCGAATTTTGCGGAATCCAATCCGAGTTGCTTTGCGTAAGCCTTTAAATCCGGAACCGCGAGCTTGGGTTCCTTTTCTCCTGCGCCGTACGCGCGGATGCTCTCTTCAAAGAGGCGTTTGTAGTATTCCTCGAATTTTCCCTGGTCTCTGGCGCACTCGCTTGCCTCAGCGGACTTCTGCGCGAACTGATGGTATGAAAGGGGATAATGCCTGTAAACGAAGGTTATTTTGCCGGCGTAATCCTTCCTGAACTGCTCTACCAGTGGGAAATAATTTCCGCAGGCGGGGCACTGGAAATCGGAGAATTCTTCGACCAGAACCTTTCCCGTTGAAGCGCCGTTATTTCCATTGCCGTTGTCCGGAACAACGGGTTTTATCTGGACCATTACGAGGTAAACAACCAGGATTATTACCGCGACCGCAAGCAGAGAAGAAACAACGAGCCAGGGATTCGTTCCCTTTTTTTCTTGGCGTTTATGCCCGTCGTGATGCGTGCCTTGGGGCTGCTCATTCGGTTTTGTTTCGTTTTCTTCCGCCATCAAAGCACCAAAAAACTGTTCAGGAAAACTGGTGCGTTCTTTTTAAATAACAATTCTTTTTCAAAGCATTCCTTGCAAAAAAATACGAAGGGCGGGAAAATGCAGGACTACAAAAAGGAATCAATCGAACTGCACGAAAAATTCAGGGGAAAGCTCGAAGTGAAGAGCAGGGTTCCCATAACAAACAGGGACGAACTGGCAAGGGCATACACCCCCGGAGTGGCCGGGCCTTGCCTTGAAATATCGAAGGACAAAGAAAAGGCTTTCAGGTACACGAACAAGTGGAATTCGGTCGCGATAGTGAGCGACGGCTCCGCGGTTCTCGGCCTCGGAAACATAGGGCCATATGCGGCAATGCCCGTAATGGAAGGAAAGGCAATATTGTTCAAGGAATTCGGGAACGTGGACGCTTACCCAGTCTGCCTTGCTACGCAGGAAACCGAAAAAATAATCGAAAGCGTGAAACTGATTGAGCCGGGATTCGGGGGAATAAACCTCGAGGACATTTCCGCGCCAAGGTGCTTTGAAGTGGAGGAAAGACTTGACAGGGAGCTTGAAATTCCGGTTTTCCACGACGACCAGCACGGAACCGCAATCGTGGTTCTGGCCGGAATAATCAACGCGCTTAAGGTAGCGGACAAAAGAATAGAAGAAGTGAAAATCGTTGTGAGCGGCGCCGGAGCCGCGGGAATGTCGGTAACAAAAATGCTCCTGAATTACGGCGCGCGGAATGTCACGATGCTTGACAGCAAAGGGGTAATTTCGCGGAAAAGGAAGGGCCTGAACAAATACAAGGAAGAAATCGCCAAGCGCACCAACCGTGAAGGGGCGGAAGGCGGGCTGAAGGAAGCGGTTGCCGGAGCGGATGTATTCATCGGGGTTTCGCAGCCCGGAGTACTGAAAAGGGAATTCGCCAGGTCAATGGCGAAAAAAGCGATTATCTTTGCAATGGCAAACCCCGTGCCCGAAATAATGCCCGAAGAGGCGGCGAAGGCGGGGGCGTTGGTTGTCGCAACGGGAAGGAGCGATTACCCGAATCAAATAAACAATTTGCTTGCGTTTCCGGGAGTTTTCCGCGGGGCGCTGGACGCGAGAAAAAAAATCGGGGAAAGGGAGAAGCTCGCGGCTGCCGAGGCGCTGGCGGGAATGGTTGCGAAGCCGGAAAGGGAAAAGATAATTCCGAGCGTTTTTGACAGGAGCGTTGCGCAAAGGGTTGCGGAAGCCGTAAAGAACGCGTGAAAGCATATTCACACTTTTTTTAAAACGTTAGCAGAATTGTCAGTGTGATAAAATGAAAAACG
>JBAZPA010000104.1:0-5314 GCA_041648435.1 archaeon | reverse complement strand
AACTCCTTTTTTTGGAGCTTAAATTGGAAAAAGTGTAACCTATGTGCTGCTACTAAATTACGCATTAAGTGTAACCTATCTTATGCAACTTTTTATGTAACCTATGTTGTGCAACTTGTCAATTAATAGATACGGATCGTTTCATTGACCATGCTCCGAGATCACGGAATGAAATTCTGGCATCACTGATGAGACGGATGAATATCTGTGAAGAAAGAGGTAGCGGTATCGACCGTGCAATTGTTGCAATTGAAACCTATCAGCTTCCTTCACCTGAGTTTCACACTGAAGAACAATTTACTCGTGTTACTCTATTTGCATCGAAGGAATTTAGAGAGATGGATAAAAATTCAAAAATAAGAGCTTGCTACCAGCATTGTTGCTTGAGATGGGTATCCAGGGATTTCATGTCAAATGCCACTTTGCGCGAACGATTCGGAATTAAGGAGCAGAATTATCCAACTGCTTCAAGAATAATAAGTGATACTTTGAAATCAAAATTTATCAAAGTTGCAGATCCTGAGAACAAATCCAATAAGCGAAAATATGTTCCTTATTGGGCATGACATCTTTTATGTATCAGGTATATAATCGGGATGATTAGTTAAATGCAAAGAGCAACGACATATAGACAGAGCGAGATGGTATACACAATATATGGCGTTATTTATAATCTATCGTCATGTAATTGGCGTGTAATTAAGCGAGGAATGAAAGCAAATAAGAGGAAGAGGAATTACATCTGGCTTATAAAGATTCAGCAGATGGAGCCGGCGGAGAAGCTGCTGGAGAGGATAAAGGGGGAGAAGAAGAAATGATCCAAAATGTACCCCAAATTATTTATGCAGTGATTGGTTCGATAATTGTCGCTATCATATCGGCGTGGGTGACTGTCCGGTTGTCGGTCCGACAATTTAAGAGCCAGAAATTCTGGGAATTGAAGGTAGAGTACTATGAAAGAATCTTTGATGCAATTTATGCTTTCGATCGTAAATACAGGTACAAAATACACGAAGAAACCACTGCCGAAGAACTGGATGATGAAGAAGCCCAGGATTTGATCGACGAATTAAATGATGCCTCCTGGGAATTGGAGTGTATTATATTCCAGGGTTCTTTCATTATTAATAAAAAAGCAATAGAGACACTCCGGCAATTAAATAAAAGAATCAAATCCGAAGAACCTCCATTGGCACTATTCGGACTTATTAAGTCTAGAAAAAGATACGAATATTTCAAGACTCGTCGTCAGGATATACAAAGTGCAATGGAAAAGTTACGAGAGATTGCTAAAAAAGACTTAAAGGAAACCAAATGACCGACGCATCCGCCTTAGTATCGAAACTCTGGAAATACTGCAATGTCATGCAGGAAGATGTCATTTACTGTGAAAATTGTGGTGAATAATTGTTAGAAACCAACGACAAAATCATCATTTACCAGCCGCCCGAAGGATTGCCGGCGCTGGAAGTTCATCTCGAAGCCGAGACGGTTTGGCTAACTCTCAATCAATTATCTATTCTGTTCGGTCGGGATAAGTCGGTGATTTCCCGGCACATTCGAAATGTATTTTCTAGCGGTGAACTTAGGCGCGATTCAGTTGTTGCAAATTTTGCAACAACTGCCGCTGATGGTAAAACCTATCAAGTTGATTATTTTAATCTCGACATGATTATTTCCGTCGGTTATCGGGTTAATTCCAAAATCGGCACCCAATTCCGCATCTGGGCGACCAATGTTCTGAAACAGCATATCATTCAAGGCTATACGATTAATGAAAAGCGGTTGCAGGAAGCGCGGGAAAACTTCCGGAGATTAAAAGACAGCGTTGAGATTTTCCAGCGGGTTGTGGAAAACCGGACATTGACTGATGCCGAAGCTAAGGGGATTGTACAGGTAATCCGGGATTATGCGCACGCCCTGGATATGCTGGATGGATATGATCGCCAGAGTCTGACTATTGATAATGTCAACCGGAATGAACGCTTTCTTCTGGATTATAGCGGGGCGCAGACGGCTCTTCATCAATTAATTTCCACCGAAACCGAAAAAACTGGTCGCGGCAATCTATATGGCAAAGAGCGCGGCAAGATTTTACATGGGATCATCGCTTCAGTATATCAGACTGTTGGCGGACAGGACGCTTACCCTAGCATCGAAGAAAAAGCCGCACATCTGCTGTATTTCCTGATTAAGAATCATCCCTTTGTAGATGGTAATAAGCGCATTGCCGGGGCGCTGTTTCTCTGGTTTCTGGAACAGAACCATTGGCTTTATCGCGCCGACGGTAGTAAGCGGATAGCCGATAATGCTCTGACGGCGGCAGTTACGGCGACTACGTCGAGCAGTTGACCTTTCTGTTGTTTCTGAAAATGGATGACGAGCAGACGAAACCGCCTTTCAGCCGTCAATCCCGGATTCCGGTTGATTATTGCTGGGATAGTTTGCGCAATAAAGAGGGCGACGAACTGGAGGCGCATTACCGCCATCTGCTGGAAAATCTCGGCAAGGAGGCGGGACTAATCGGCGTGATATTCCGGAAAGCCCAGAATAAGATTCAGGATCCCGCCAAACTCAGACGACTGATCAGACTCATCGACGATGAAATCTGGTTAGGATTGGAACTCGATGTCAAGAGCGAGACTTACGAAGGACTCTTGCAGAAGAACGCCGAAGACGTCAAGAGCGGTGCGGGACAATATTTTACGCCGCGTTCGCTGATCCGCGCCATAGTAGATGTCATGCACCCGGAACCGGGAATGCGCATCATGGACCCGGCCTGCGGCACGGGCGGTTTCCTGATCGCGGCGAACAACTATATTGCCAAACATTATACGCTCGACAAAGACAAAATCAGATATTTACGCCACGATACGGTTTATGGTGTGGAGATCGCCGATTCAGTCGCCCGTCTATGCGTGATGAATCTTTATTTGCACGGCATCGGCGGAGACGATAGTCCGATCGAGGTCAAAGATTCGTTAGAGTCATTGGGCGGGGATCGTTTTGAAATGATACTGACGAATCCGCCATTTGGTAAAAAGAGCAGTATCACTGTGCTGAACGGTGATGGAAAGGCTTCCCGTGAAGCGATCACTTACGAGCGACAGGATTTCTGGGCGACGACATCCAATAAGCAATTGAATTTCGTTCAGCACATCATGTCGTTACTCAAGATCAACGGGAGAGCCGCAGTCGTCATTCCGGACAATGTTCTCTTTGAAGGCGGTGTCGGAGAAGTCGTGCGGAGAAAGTTGCTGACCGAGTATGACGTCCACACCCTATTAAGACTACCGACCGGCGTTTTCTACGCGCAGGGCGTCAAGGCCAATGTGATCTTTTTCGACCGCAAGCCCGCCAGCGAAAAAGTGTGGACGGAAAAACTGTGGATATATGATTTACGGACGAACCAACACTTCACCCTGAAAACCAATCCGTTAAATGGAAGTGATTTGGAAGATTTTGTAAAGTGCTACAATCCAGTAAACCGCCATGATCGTCAAGAGAGCAAAAGATTCAAGTCGTTTACTTATGATGAACTGATTCAGCGGGATAAAGTCAGTCTGGATATTTTCTGGCTAAAGGACGAAAGCCTGGAAGATGCGGATAATCTGCCCGAGCCGAGCGTCTTAGCGGTTGAAATAGTCGAGAACTTGCAGATAGCGCTGGAACAATTTAACGGGATTCTCGAGGATTTGAATAATGGCGATTCAGAATAAACGCCAGGCGATATTTTTCATACCTTTAAGAAGTGTTGGGGAATTACTCGCGATCTTTGTCCTGATGATTCGGGGTAGTGGTTGTTCCGACGGAAAAGTGGTTATTCCGCTCTGCAGACGAATCCCTTCAGGTAAGTTCCTTCGGGGAAGGCAAGCGCGGTCGGATGATCGGGCGCCTGCGTGAGTCGTCTGACGATTTGCGCGTCGCGTTTGGCGTCAAGAGCCGCGTCGGCGACGATCTTCTGGAATAATTCCGGCGTCATTAATCCACTACAAGAAAAGGTGAACAGGATTCCGTTTTTCCGGAGAAGTTTGAACGCCAGAAGGTTGATGTCTTTGTAACCGCGGGCGGCGCGTTCGAGATTGCTTTTGGTTTCTGCAAATTTCGGCGGATCGAGCACGATCAGATCGAACATTCTGTTAGCATTCCGGTATTCGCGAAGAACCTGAAAAACGTCGCCGGTGACATTTTCGATCCGGTCGGTCGGCAATTCGTTTATCTTTGCATTTTCAAGTCCTATTTCCAGCGCAGTCGCCGAGGCGTCGATATTTGTCACCTGTTTTACGCCGTACTTGAGCGCGAAAATTCCAAATCCGCCGGTGTAGGAAAAACAGTTCAGCATTTCGACGTTCGGCGCGTAGTTCGCGACGAGCCGGCGGTTTTCGCGCTGGTCTAAGTAAAAACCGGTCTTGTGTCCCGCTTTCACATCGACGAGAAATTTCAGACCGTTTTCAAAGATTTCAACCAGATCGGGCGGTTCCGCTCCCATGAGAACACCAGCGGCGAGCGGCAAACCTTCCTTTTCACGGACTTCGACATCCGAACGCTCGTAGATTCCGGCGTTGGGAATTAGTGCGTTCAGTTGTGCAACGATTTCATTTTTCCATTTTTCGGCACCGGCGGTGAGAAATTGACAGACGAGAAAATCGCCGTACTTATCGACTATCAAACCGGGCAAAGCGTCCGATTCGGCGTTGACGAGACGAAAAGCGGTGGTTTCCGGATCGGCGAAAAAATCTTTGCGGGAATCGATCGCATGCTGAAGGCGATCGGCGAAAAACCTTTCATCGATTGGTTCGTCGGCATTGAAAGTCCACATTCGGACGGTGATCTGTGACTGCGGAGAAAATGCGCCGCGCCCAAGAAATCGTTTATCGGCTGACAGAACCTCGACGGTATCACCGCTGGCGGGCGAACCGGAAACGGAATGAATGGCGCCGGAAAACACCCACGGATGAAACCGCAGAAGCGATCGTTCGCGCCCCGTTTTTAAAATGATAGAATTTTCCAAATCTTTCCTTTTCGTATCTTTCCCCGCCCCAGCGGGGTTTAATATTTTATCTTCACTTCGGCCAGAGATAGAACAGATAACCGGCGTAAACGAGTAGTAGAAGTACGCCTTCCAACCGTCGGATAGTAAAGCCGGTGCGCATTAGCGGCAGCAGGATCACCGCCGTTACGATCATGACGAGCGTGTCGGTCATGGCGATGCCGGTTCCGTCGATCGGACGAACCAGCGACGCGATTCCAACGATCGCCAGTAGGTTGAAAATATTCGACCCGACGATATTTCCAACCGCGATGTCGGCTTCCT
>JBAZPA010000103.1:0-5368 GCA_041648435.1 archaeon | reverse complement strand
TATGAGAGCACTCTCCTGTCGGTATTATAGCGCGGCAAAGCCGCGCGCCGACAGGAAAGAATGTTTCACAAACAAAACAAAAAGTTGGCCTAAAGGCCAAAGTATAAACTAGGGACGCTAATGAAAATTAACCAAACTTATGTTTTTTTATAAGTTTGGTCGATTATGAATAGTGTCAGTTGGCGTTGCAGGAATTCAGTAAAGACGTTTGGGGTGGGTTTGAGCAATGCGATTTCAAAGACTCGTTTCCATAATTTGCCTTGCATTCGCGGTATCACTTTTCGCTTCCGCGGCGTTGGCAATCGGGACCACGGACGACCGCAACGCGGGCACGCAGGCTTAAAAGCAAATTTTTCATTGTGGTTGGGGCGCATAAAGCAATGCAAGGGCGCTTTTGCCCGGCCTAAAAAGCTTTAAAAAAGAATGCTACATCAGTGTTACTAATATGGTAACATTGAGGTAACATTGAAATGTCCAGAAAAATTGGCATTAGGGGTTTGTCGGATAAGGAGATTGGCGTAGTGTCTTTTCTGGAATTGGAGGAAAAGCGTTTTTTTTCGAAGAAAGACATCCGTAGTTTTTTCAAGTCAGACATTGATTTGCGCAAATATCTTTCTTCGTTTAAGCGCAAGGGCAGAGTTGTGAGAATAAACAAGGATAGATATTTCCTTGTCCCAATTCAAGCTCGAAGGGCATGGGCGGAACACCCTTTTATTGTTGCTGATGAAATATTCAACGGCAATGGTTATTATGTTGGTGGAAAGGCCGCAGTGCATTTTTGGGGTTTTATTGACCAGCTTCCGGCAGTCATTGACGTTTTTTCCACCAAAAAGCAGGGAACAAAAGCAATTCTTGGCACAAAGTTTAGGTTTAGGCGGGTTAGAAAGCTTGGCAGTTTTGTAAAACGAACTGTTTCAGGGCGCAGTTTTTTTATTGCGAGCAAAGAGGAGAGCAAGAAATGGATTTGATTAGCAAGGCAAAACTTCAAAACATTGCAGCCGAAACCGGCTTTAACCTTATTTACTTGGAGAAAGACTACTTTCTGACGGCATTGCTTTACTTTATGAAAGACATTGATGGCTTATACTTCAAGGGCGGAACGGCATTGAACAAAATTGTCTTCAATCATACAAGGCTGAGCGAGGATTTGGATTTTACCTGCACGGCAAAGGCGGGCATGGTCAAAGAGAAAATTCAGGAAATAGCCAGGGCAAACCCCTGCTTTTTTGCCGGGACATGCACTGGCAGGGAGAATGAAAAATTTGCCAGAATCCAGGTTTATTACAAGAGTTATTTCAGAGAAAAAGAGCACGTCAATGTTGATTTAAACTCCGCGGCAAAAATTTATTTGAATCCGGAGAAAAGAAAGGTAAAGCACTTTTATGACGGAATCCCCGAATTCAGCATTACGATGCTGAATGAAAAAGAGCTGGTCGCCGAGAAGATACGCTCGCTTTTTCAAAGAAACCAGCCGAGAGACTATTTTGACGCCTACCAGCTAATTCGGTCGAAGCGGGAAATCAATGAAAAACTGGCAATGCAAAAACTTAAGGAAGCCGGCCTTGAATACGATATAAACAAGATTTTCAGGGGCGCTGGCAAAATTTACTCCAAATGGGATGAAGAAACAACCAGCCTAACCAATAAACCGATAGCCTACAAGACAGCAATAGCCGCGATAGCAAAACACTTTCGATACAAGGAAGAAAAAGCGCGCCAAAGGAAATCGCAGAAAAAATGACCGCGGCAAGGCTGGCTGCCCCGCAAGTTTAATTGCGCAATTTCGCCATTACGCCAAGCCGCCGCACCGCGGAAAGGCGCGCCCTTTAAAGGCGGCCGGCCAGCCAAACTGGCTGCCGCCAAAATTGCTGCACAATCGGCTGGCGCTGTTATCCCGCCGCCCCCAATATTTATATAACAGAAAGCCCAATTCAGTAAAGACGTTTGGGCTGGTTGAAGCAATGCACTTTCAGAGACTCGTTTCCGCAGTTTTCCTTTGCCTTGCGGTAACGCTTTTCGCTTCCCTTGGCCTCGCGGCCCCAAGCACGACCGACGACCGCAACGCGGGAACGCAGGGAACGGACGCGAACGTGCCCTAAATTTAACCTTCTTTTTTACAATCGGTTCATTTATATATGTTTTCAATAATTTCGAAACATATATAAATATTTGCTTTTAAAAATTTATTGGGCCTTTTTATGCTTGAAAGGGATTTGGTTTATTTGGAATTGCTTTCCGCGCCGAGGGGTGGAAAGCTCACCCAGCTCGGCATTGCGAAGCGGCTGGGGATTTCCGTAAGCACCGTGAGCAACGCGATTAAGCCTCTGCGGGAGATGGGGGCGATAACAGTTAGGCAAAGATGCTTTGAGGTCATGGACCGCGAAAGGGCGCTGATTCATTTGGCAAGCTCGAGAAACACTCTTAGGGATGTTTCCTATAAGACAAGAGTCGAGGCGGGGCTGATGGAAATAGAGCGCGGAATGCCAAGCGGAATCGCCTTTACGGCTTATTCCGGCTTCAGGCTGCGCTTCAAGGAAGCGCCTGCGGATTACAGCGAAGTCTTTGTTTACGCGGACGAATCCTGCCTTGAGGAAATCATGGCAAGGTTTCCCAAGAGAAGCGGCCCCCCGAATCTTTTTGTTCTTTCAGCCGGGCAGACGCTTTTGGAAAGATGCGCGGACGGAATTGCCCCCGCGCCCCTGATTTTTGCGGACCTTTGGAACATGAAGGAGTGGTATTCCCGCGATTTCATCGCGGCCCTGAAAAAGAGGATGGGCTTGTTCCGGAATGAGCATTGAGACGTTTTAATCGGAGGGGAAATTATGAGGGAGTTCTGGCCGGAAATAATCACGAGGGCAAGCTGGGAGGGGCTTCAGGCGCTTTCCAAGGAGCTTGATTTTGTCCTGATTGGCGGCTGGGCGGCTTTCATGTGGACTGGCAAGCACAAGTCCCGCGACATAGACATAGTGGTTGACCACAAGGCGCTTTCCTACTTGAAGCAGAAATACATTCTTGAAAAAAACCCGCAGTTGAAAAAATACGAGATAAAAAAAGGCGAATTCGACATCGATATTTACGTCCCGTTTTTTTCCCGCCTTGCAATTCCCCCGCAGGACATCCTTCAAAGGCATTGCAGGGCGGTTCAAGGAATCAGGGTTGCCAAGCCGGAGGCACTGCTCGTGCTGAAGCAAGCCGCTTTCGAGGACAGGAAAGGAAGCATGAAGGGAAAAAAGGACGAAATCGACATTGCGGCAATCCTCATTTACGCAGACTGCAACCTTAAGCATTACCGCGCGCTTCTGGAAGAATACGGGAAAGCTGGGTTTGCGGTTGAACTGAAAAAAATAGTGCGGAATTTCAGCCCGAGGGAGCTCGAGTACCTTGGAATGGATTTCAATGCATTCAAGGCATGGCAGAAAAGGAAGCTTGAAGAAATCGGGAAAGAGCTTGGCGTTTGATGCGATGCCGCAACCGCAAGCCACCTAATATTTATATGACAGCAAACCCAATTCAGCAAAGGCGTTCGGGGCGGTTGAGGCAATGCGCTTTCAGGGATTTTTTTTCCGCGGTTTGCGTTTGCCTTGCGGTGACGCTTTTCCGCCCGCAAAATACAAGTTAACCAAACTTATTGTTTTTTATAAGTTTGGTTGATTACACTTATCTGAATTGCCCTTTGGAGGTGGCTTGGTGAATATTCCGCTTTTCAAGCGCATGAAAAAGCAGGCGCACCGCGACATCGCGCTGCTGCAGGACCAGGTTCTCGGCGTCGTTTATTCGCTGGACGGCAGCGCGGTCCTTCACGGCGGAACCGCGATATGGCGGTGCTTTCGCGGGAACAGGTTCTCCGAGGATTTGGATTTTTATTCAGTTCCGGGCAGCCGCTTCAGGGAGCTTCTTTCGAAGGAAATCGGCAAATCAGGGCTTGAATTGCTGAAATTCAGGGAAACCGAGAACTCCGTTTATTCAAAAATATCGGGCGGAAACGCGCTCGTGGCGTTGGAGCTGGCAAAACGGAGGTTCAGGAACGCGGCGGTGTCCGAATTCGAGACAGCGGACGGGAATTTCATCGACGTTTTCACCCCCGGCCCGAACGCGCTCCTTTTGGAGAAATTAAGCGCATACCGCGGCAGGATGCTGGTAAGGGACATTTATGACGTTTACCACCTCAGCAGGTTCGTTGAGGCAAGCCGGCCGTTCAATAAAGAGGTTTCGGGCCTGCTTGCCGGCCTTCCGCTGCCGAAGGACGAAAGGAATCTCAAGGGGCTGATTCTTTCCGGCGCGGTCCCGTCCTTTTCCCAAATGGCTGATGCGCTTAAGGCGAGGTTTTCGGAATGAAATACATCGCGGAATTCGAGAAACGCTTCGGGAGGCGCCCTTCCTTTACCATTCGCGACTGCCGCATTTTTTTGTCCAAAAAAGGAATCAGCGGCCAATACCTTCACGCCCTTATCCATAATCTTTTGAAAAAGGAAAAATTGAAACGGATTTCGAGGGGGATTTACACCTTCAATTCGGAGCCCGCGATTGCGGGCGCGGCTTTCGTTCCCTCGTACCACGGCCTTCAGGAGGCGCTTTCAATCCACGGCCTCTGGGACCAGGAAGCGGGCACAGTGATAATCACCCCGCGGAAGGTGAGAAGCGGGCTCAGGGAAATCCTCGGAAGCAACGTCCTTGCCCGGAGGATAAGCAAAAGGATGTTTTTCGGCTTTGAGCCCGCGATTTATTCGAACACGTGCATTTTCGTTTCGGACCCGGAAAAAACAATAATAGACCTCGCCTATTTCAGGGAAAACATTTCTCCGGGCGTCATTGCGGAAGCCAAAAAGCGCCTTGACAGGGGAAAAATGAAAAAATACCTGGCGCGAAGCCCCCCCTGGGTCGGGAGGAGAATCAAAAAGCTCTTCGGCGGGCTTTAAGCCGGAGTCGGAATCCGTTTCCTCCGCAAGTCACCTAATATTTATATAATAGTAAATCCAATTCGGTAAAGACATTCGGGATGGGTTGAAGAAATGCGCTTTTCAAGACTTTTTTCCATAGTTTGCCTTGCGTTCGCGGTGACCTTTTTCGCTTCCGCGGCGTTGGCAATCGGGACCACGGACGACCACAATGCTGGTTCTCAGGCTACGGACGCGAACATACATCTTACTTGCTCCGCGCCGGGCGGAACCTGTTATGCGACGTATTACCGCGTGGATGGAAATGAAGCAACTCCTTTGACTGCGCCGTTTCCGGATGTTTGGGTTGCCAATCAGGGTTCTGCTTCGGTTTCTCGTGTTAATCCAATGACAAATACTGTTTCTGCCACTATTACTGTTGGCACTAATCCTCGTGGTGTTGGTGTTGATTCTAATGGGAATGTTTGGGTCGC
>JBAZPA010000102.1:0-5503 GCA_041648435.1 archaeon | reverse complement strand
GCGCTACGATCATGGGCAGTTTTCCTTATCCGCGCAACGGGATTCTGAAACTCGACTATGAGTTTATCCTGTTGTTCAAGAAACAGGGAATTCCACCCAAACCGACGCAATTACAGAAAGATCGATCAGCGATGACGAAGGAAGAATGGAACACCTATTTTTCCGGCCACTGGTATTTTTCGGGCGCAAAGCAAGAGGGACATATTGCGATGTTTCCGGAAGAGTTACCCGCCCGATTGATCAAGATGTTTGCTTTTGCCGACGATACGGTATTAGACCCGTTTCTCGGTAGCGGTACGACCTCACTTGCCGCCCGAAATTTGAACCGGAATTCCGTCGGATACGAAATCAATCCCGACTATCTGTCGGTCATTAAAGCCAAACTGAATGCGAACCAAACCGACCTGTCCGGGACGGAATATCATTTTCTGAAAGATCAGGTCAAGACCGATTTGATGAAAGAGATCGACAATCTGCCTTACATCTTCAAAGACCCACATCGGCTCGATAAGAAGATCGATCCTAAAATCCCGAGTTGTCGGGACGGTTCGCGGATCGACGAAAACAGCGGTGAGCGCGAAGAATACTATTCGGTCAAATCCATCATCAGCCCGGAATTGATCAAACTAAACAATGACCTGACGGTTCGCCTGATCGGTGTCAAAGAACGGAAATCCGTCAACGGACAAGCGATTCAATTCCTGACTGAGAAGATCAAGGGGCAGAAAGTATTCATGAAATTCGACAACCGGAAATATGACGAAAATGATACTCTGCTCTGTTATCTCTACCTGAAGAACAAGACTTTCCTCAATGCGCATATCATCAAGGAAGGATTGGCGGATGTCGATCTTTCTCACGACTTCAAATACAAGGACAAATTCATGAATCTGGATGAGGCGACAAATGGCACCCGATAAACGGTACTCGATGGAATTCGGCAAGAAGGAAAAAGTCCTGAACTACGCCTGTCAGACGTATCAACTGTCCAGACCAAACAAAGTCGGCGCGGGCTGGCGAAGTCAATTATGAATGCAATGATCTACTGGTGCCGGGAACAGGGATTCGGAAGCGTGTCGCTTCATGCCAGCGACGCCGGGCGCCGTCTGTACGGAAGTATGGGCTTCAAGCCAATGGGCGAGATGCTGGAGGCAGTACATTGACAATGATTTTACCATATTCCTTATATATGCAGAAAGGCATTGCTAATCTTGTTAAAATGAAAACAATAAAATACAACTCAGAAAAAGATCTTGTTGACGATTTCAACAGAGTATATATAGAAACACTTCAAAAAGGAAGAGATGTTCTTATTCTTCGAGAGACCAATACGAATTGGGGTGTTGTCGACATTTTATCTATTCACTATAATAAAACTAATCTAATCCATCGACGCAAATCTATGGGCAACACTATTCTTGACTTAACAAACCTTGCTGCATATGCAATCTCATATCTTTCTGACATCAATATTACTACAGTTAATGATTTAAGCAATTATCTAAAAGTTAAGAATGGTCCATTGACGCAAATAATAGAAATTCTTACAAAAAGAGGATTAGTGTACGTTTACAAGAATGGGAAGATTCGTGCACGAACTAAATCCAAAACCTTTGTAATAAAAGATATCCTTGCATTTGAAGCTAAGATATCCAATTGGAAGAAAGCAATTGATCAAGCCGAAAGACACCTTTGGTTCACGAATAGCTCTTTTGTTGTTGTTCCTAACTATACTAAATCAACTCTTGATAAGATAATTCCTGAATGTACAAATCACGGAATTGGATTAATTGTACAAACTGATGAAAATTCTTTTAAAGTATTTAAAGACCCGCTACATATGCCACATATTAATTCTTTCTTCTCATGGAAGCTTAATGAAATGTTAGTAGACAGGAGTATTTCCGATGGAAGACTTTTCTCTCCAAAAGATACTTAATCACTTATCAAAAGTACGTGTCATTACAAAATTAAAAGATGGCGGGCAAAAGTCTGTCTTTGTTGCATACCACTCAGATTTTAGTAACATCGTACTTAAAGTGGTTGTTCCGTCTAACAGTGATGAAAAGAAACGAGCTCTTAGAGAAATTAACATTACTTCGGGTTTAACATCGAATCTATTTGCAAGATTGTATGATTTTGGAGAGTTTGAGGATAATGGCATCACTACCATTTATATTATAGAAGAACTACTTAACGGAGATAGCCTTAGGGACGTTATCAAATCATATGCTCCCAATATAATTCCTATCTCTTTAACCAAGCGGGTGATGGATTCCTTAATGGAAGCTCTATCTATAACAGAACCTGTTAAATTAGTCCATCGTGACATTAAACCAGAAAATGTTGTTGTTTGTCCAGAAAGGATAGTGCTTATAGATTTTGGCATTGCACGACGTCTCGATATGGCATCTATTACAGATTCGTTTGCACTATTTGGTCCAATGACTCCTGGATATGCACCTCCCGAACAAATTAAAAACCAAAAACGAAAAATTTCCATTCGTACTGATCTATTCTCATTAAGCGTTATGTTTTACGAACTTCTTTCTGGATCCAATCCCTTTCATATTAATGCAGATTCACCGAACCAAGCTATCACCAACACTTTGAATTTTCAGCCAGCATCTCTTACTACCCTAGGTTATCATCCTAGTTTTGATACCTTTATATTTAATTGTCTTCAAAAAAGTTGTCACCGACGACCTGCCAACATGACTCAGGCAATGCTAATATATAATCAACTCAAGTGGGAGGTATAAAATGTTCTTATTACAACAAGGATGGGGAATGATCGATATGATCAGAGTATTCCTTCAGCGGCATCCCAGTACTGGTGTAATTCTTTCCCCTCGTATATGTGAACGTGAACAGATGGAATACTACGTGCCGTCATACTCTGATATATCTGGTACGAAATTACTATTTGACCCACACTTTTATGAACCACATACTCATCTGAAGAGAATCCTCTCTTATCCATATTATCAGGACTACAATTTTCAAACACAAACTTTCGACACTCGTCGTTTCTGCGAAAATGTAATCAGTTATCAAACCAATATTCTTGGCCTTGACTCTATTATTCTACCTGGCCGATATGTTAATTCTCTTACTGAGCCATGGTTACAAATGCAACACGATTTTGCACATATTGGCTCGTCTGTGGATGCACAAACCGTTTATTCTACTGTTGCAGTTGGCCCAGATGTGATAATGAATTCCGACAATTTTAATACCATCATTGATGAAGTAGTAAATTATCCCGTTAATGGTATTTATTTCGTTTTTGAACACTTAAACAATGATTTTTTACTTAATGAGGAATTCCTTTATATAATCCTTGATGGACTTCTAAGTATTGTCCTATCTGGCAAGCATGTGATTGTAGGCTATTCAAATCAACAGTGTATTGCCTTAGTTGCCGCTGGTGTTGATTGTATTGCTTCTGGAAATTATCGAAATGTTCGTGCGTTTGACCATCTGAATTCAACAGACAGAGACGATACTAATCTCCGCAAGGGTCTCTGGTACTTCGATGGCAATACATTCGGTGAATACAAAATACCTGCACTTTCTCTTGCTTTTCGTCGCGACTTGAAGCAGTATTTCGGCCCTTCTACACAATTCGCAACTGATCTATTGGAATCTTCGGTTCCAACATCAATCGTCTGGCGAGAACCTGATGCATTTAGACATTATTTTGAATTGATGTATCAATACTGTCAAATAATTTTCGCTATTCCTAAAAAAGATCGAGCTCAATATATACTTGAGTTCTTCAAACAGCGCGAACGTGTGAATGTCGTATTAAAGCAAAGAGGATTTACATTTGGAGATAGGGGATTTGACCAAGCGGTATTATCCACGATTTCTGCATTAGAATCATTCATATCTGATAGAAAATCTGAATTATCTAGTCTCTATTGTCATGTCACGCTTGTAATGACGCATAGGATATAGTAAATTACTCCATCAAATAAAAGAAGGAGTAAATATGAAAAAGTACAAAGTGACATTGACAGAAGAAGAGAGGCTGGAATTGACCACAATCGTCCAGAAAGGAAAACACAGATCACAAAAAGTTTTGAACGTCTTGATTCTTATTAATTGTGATGAAGGTGAATTTCAAAAGAACCGGTCAAAGAATGAATCGATCGCAGATATTTTGCAAATTAGTATGCGGAAAATAGACCGGGTAAAGAAGTGTTTTGTCGAAGAAGGATTAGAGGTTGCACTAAACGGAACTAAGGGGCAGCGGCTTTATGAAAAGAAAGCTGATGGTGATTTTGAAGCCCATTTGGTCGCATTGAGTTGTAGTGAGCCGCCGGAAGGTTTTATCAGGTGGTCATTGAGATTACTTGCAGACAGAGTTGTGGAATTAAATTATGTTGATAAGATTTCCCATGAAACCATCCGTCGCGTACTAAAAAAAACGAAATTAAGCCATGGCGCAAGCAGGGTTGGGTAATTCCACCGGATCAAAACAGTAATTTTGTTGCTCAAATGGAAATGGTTCTTGATGTGTACAAACGACCCTACGATCCAAAATTTCCGGTTATCTGTATGGATGAATCTCCCAAGCAGCTAATCAAAGAGACCAGACAATCAATTCAGGCGTATCCGGGAAGTTTGGTTAGATATGATTATGAATATGAACGGAGTGGAGTCTGCAATATATTTTTGGCAAGCGAACCATTGACAGGTCAAAGATTGGTGAAAATTACGGAGCGAAAGACCAAACGAGATTGGGCTACCTATATTGAAGAAATTGCTGATAAATATGATTTGGCAGAGAAAATTACATTGGTTATGGACAATTTTATTACGCATCGCCCCGGTTCTTTCTACGAAGTGTTTTTACCGGAAAAAGCGAAAAGTCTTTGGGACAGATTTCAATTTATATTTACGCCCAAACATGGCAGTTGGCTTAATATGGCTGAAATTGAACTAAACGTGCTGTCTGGTCAATGTTTAAATAGAAGAATTGATAACTTGTCAAAATTGGCAATAGAGTGTGAAGCATGGCAAAAGCACCGAAATAATAAGAATGCAAAAATAAATTGGCAGTTTACTTCAAAAGATGCACGGATTAAACTTAGGAGACTTTATCCGACATTACAAGGATGACACGACACTAGGTTAAACTCATTTAAAAGCCATTAAGCAATTATAAAAAATCGAATTGTAGATTCAAAAGTTTAGAGACACCTATGAGCCACATTCTCCTTAATTAATAAACGTCATCACCAATAATCAATTGTTTTCCGCTTTCCCTATTCTACGGACAACTACATCTACTTAATCAAATTCCGCCCCCAAACAAAAGAGCCGGACTTCATCCGGCTCTCTGTGATTTCATGGTGAGGATTGACCTTATTTCACTGCCATCCGGTAGCGGCTGGCGTTGGAGACATTCCAATCCGTGTGCTTGGTCAGGTTTTCGTTGATGAATTGCTCCACCTTTTCGATCCGGTCTTTGATGCCGTCCGCCTGCCAGTTG
>JBAZPA010000101.1:0-5506 GCA_041648435.1 archaeon | reverse complement strand
ATCCCGTTTCCTTTCCGGAGTAAAACGCTATCGCGCGCCCGCTTTCCTGGGAGAAGATTTTTGTGTCCTTGGGAAGCGCCTTCACGAATTCAATCATTCCGTTCGACTGCTCGAGATTCTTCGCGTAATAATATGCGGAAACCGAGGTGAGCGCGAGGGAGTAAACCGCGAAGACCGCGAAGCACAAGGCGAGAACGGATTTCATTTTCGCGCTTTTCATTTCAACGAATCCGCGGCAGAAGAAAACCGCGGCAAGGGGAATTATGGGGATGAGGTAGCGTATGTAAAGCACTCCGTTGACGCGGTTCCACACTGAAAGCCCGATAAGTGCCAGCGCCATGATGCCAAGCATTAAGTGGAGCTTCCTTCCGTGCGGGCTTTTCATTGCGCGGAAAAATCCCCAAAGCATTGCAAGGGTGAGGGGAATCGTGAGCAGGAAAAACAGCGCCTGAAGCGGAACCACCGGAAGGCCGGAAAGCTGGGGAATGTTCCGGAATGATTCCGTGGGGGGGAAGTCGTAAAGCGAGAGGTGCGAAAGGAACAATGACTGTGGAGTTATGCTTCCGCGCGACTGGAATTCCGCGCCCTCAACCGGGCGGGAAGCGTCAAGCTCGGACCAGTAGCCGAAGGCGTTGTGGGTTGAAACGAACCAGAACGCGGAAAGCGCGATTGCGATTATCGCGAACAATGCAATCCATTTCAGGGGAATCTTCTTGCGGAACGCCGAAACAAGGACGAGAATGAAAAGCAAGGGCGCGAGGAGCGTGGCGTTGAGCTTTGTGAGCGCGAATGCGGGAACGAGAAACGCGAGCAGAACAAGCCATTCAGCGCGCATGGCTTCGCGGAAGCGCAGCAGGGCGTAAAGCGAAAAAACGAGGAGAAGAAGCGCGAGGTTTTCCGCGTAATTCACGGTTCCGTAGCGAACGAGCCAGGGGAAAACCACGATGAAGGAAAGTGGGATTATGAAATTTTCATTTCCGAACAGCTTGCGGAAAAGCAGGTAACAGGAAAGCAGGAACGCAACCGTAACGATTATAGGAATTGCGCGCACGAAGGGGAATTCGAGGCTCAGGCCGGCGAGAATCGATGCGCTGGCGGAAAGCGCGTGCATCAGCGGCGGCGGGAGTATCCAGTTGGGGAGAAGGAATGCCTGCTGCAAAATGATGTCGCGGGAAAGCATCAGGTGATGAAGCGCGTCCGTGTAGGCTGCTTCGGGCAGGAGCGCAAAGGAAACGAACCTCGCGAGAATGCCGATGAAAAAAACCGCCCAGAACGCCTTGAGCAAAGGGCTTTCAGGAATGAACCACAAGCGCTTATTAATGAAATCCATCAGTATTCCTTCGTTATTCCTATTAGGAAAGGGAATAATAATTTATTAAGAAACTCATCTGTTTCCGGAAGGTTATTGCAATGCGGTCCGTCGTGGTAATGATTCCCGCCTTCAATGAAGAAAAGAGTATTGGTGCGGTAATCAAAGCAATTCCGAGGAAAATCGGGAAGGCGAGAGTAAAGGTCCTTGTCGTGGACGACGGAAGCGCGGACAAAACAGCAACCGTTTCAAGGAAGGCGGGAGCGGACAGGGTGGTTTCGCACCGCACGAACAAGGGATTGGGAACCGCGTTCAGGACGGGGCTCGAGGAAAGCCTGAAAATGGGCGCGGACGTTATTGTGAACATTGACGCGGACGGCCAGTTCAATCCAAGGGACATTCCGAAAATAGCGAATCCAGTCCTCGGGGGAAAGGCGGACGTCGTGACGTGCAGCAGGTTCCTTGACAAAAGGCTTGAGCCGGAAATGCCTTGGGTAAAAAAATTCGGGAACGGGATTTTCACTTCCATAATAAATTTTTTCACTAAGAAGAAATTCACTGACACGCAGTGCGGATTCAGGGCATACTCACGCGAAACCGCGCTGCGCACGATTCTCTTCGGCAAATTCACTTACACGCAGGAAGTATTATTGGATTTGAGCCAGAAGGGATTCAGGATAATAGAGGTAGCGGCAAAGGTAAAGGGCCAGCGCAAGGGAAAAAGCAGGATAGTAAGCCACTGGTGGGATTACGGCGCCAAGGCGCTCATAATAATCGTGCGCTGCCTGCGCGATTACAAGCCACTGAAATTTTTCGGCGCAATCGGAATCGCACTCTTCGCATTGGGCGGAATTTCCGCTTTGTTCCTTCTTTACCGGCTTCTTGAATTCCACAAAATAAGCCCGTATTTGTGGGTCGTTTACATGGACGTGGTGCTGATTATTCTCGGATTCCTGCTCATGATTCTGGCGCTGCTCGCGGACATGATGGACAGGCAGAGGAAAATACAGGAAGAAATTCTTTACAGGCTCAAGAAAGCCGAAATCGGAAAAGAAAAGGATTAAAAGCAAAAAATGGCAATATGTGAAATGCAATTCATATGAGGCGATGATTTGAAGGTACTCCTTTTGCACCCAGTGTTCGAGACTTACTTCACGTACGAGGCACCCATAGGAATCGCGTACCTCAAGGCAATATGCCAGATGCGGGGGCACACAGTGGAAGTGCTTGACAACAACGTGATGCAGCTTTCGGAGGACGAAATAGTGCAGAGGCTGAAGGGCTTCGACGTGCTCGGAATCTCGATGACCACGCCGACCTACAGGGCAGTAAAGTCACTGAGCGAGCGCGTAAGAAGGGAGCTCGGCATTCCCGTGATAATAGGGGGCGCGCACCCGACTTCGGACCCGATGGACACCTTGGAATTCGCGGACTACATCGTGCTCAACGAGGCCGAGGAAGTTTTCCCGAAAATGCTTGAATTAATGGAAAGCGGGAAAGCCACAGCGGAGGAACTCGGAAAAATAAACGGCATCGGGTTCCACTCCGAAGGCAAGAAAATTCTCACGGAAAAAAGCGAGCAGCTGAAGGATTTGGATGCGATACCGTTTCCGGACTGGCACGGGTTTCCCCTCGAAAAATACGGTTCCGCGCTCAGGGTTTCGGGAAGGTGCCTTCCGATTGTGACGAGCAGGGGATGCCCTTACACGTGCGTTTACTGCTACAAGGGGCTGTTCGGCTGGAAAGTGCGCACTCGAAGCCCAAAAAACGTGGTGGACGAACTGGAATACCTGAAAAAGGAATTCGGGATAAAGGAATTCCAGATTGCGGATGACGTCTTCAACATGTTCGAGGAGCACGCTGTCGGGGTGTGCAAGGAAATGATTGAAAGGAAAATCAATCTGCCCTGGGCGCTGCCGAATGGGATAAGGGCGACGCAGGTAACTGACAACCTCGCGTACTGGATGAAAAAGGCGGGGTTACAGTACACTGGCTTGGGGGTTGAAACTGGAAGCCAGGAAATGATGAACACGATTGGAAAGGTGCAGACGAAGCAGAACGTCATTGACGCGGTGCGCACCCTGAAGAAGCACAAAATTCAGGTCGTGGGGTTCTTCATTTTCGGATTGCCTGGAGAAACGGAGCAGACAATGAAGGAAACCATTGATTTCGCGCTTTCTCTAGATTTGGATTATTATTCAATCTCAATGGCAACCCCTTATCCGGGAACAAAGCTCTATAACATGCTAAAGGAGGGAAAGGGAACAATGCTCACAAAGAACATGGAGGACCTTTTCAGCCTGGGAAGCAAGTGCAAGTACACGATGCCGGGAATGGCCTCGCCGGAAAAAATCGAGGAAATGTACAGGAAAGCAAGAATGAAGCTTCTGCTGAGGCCGAAAACAATACTGCAAAACCTCACGAAGCCCAAGAGGCTCATTGCGGGCGCAAAGGTGGCATACAAGTGGATGCTGAAGACATGATGCAGGGGTTGTACCAAGCCTGCTTTTAAATTCCTTTCCGTTGAATATTTGAAAACAAATCATAAAAAAATCCGTAAAGCGAAAGTGATGAACATGAAGATTTTATTCCTCAACCCGCCGTTCTTCGGCTCGTTCAACCGCGAGGTGCGATTCCAGAGCGTTTCGCCGCAGAAGGCATTGCATCCGCCGATAATGCTTGCGTATGCCGCCTCATTATGCAGGGAAGCCGGCCATGAAGTGGACCTGATTGATTCTCCCGCGCTCGATCTGGACTTCGAGGGAACCAAGAAGCGCATCGAAGAATTCAGGCCGAAATACATAGTTATGCTGACCTCAACAGGCTCGGTGAATTCAGACGGAAAGCTCGCGCAGGAATTGGGGAAGGCGACCGGTGCGAAAACAATCGCCGTGGGCTCGCACGCGACCGCTGTGCCCGAGGACACCATGAAGCGCGGATTCGATATGGTTGCGAGGGCGGAATACGAGTACACCATAAAAGAAATCGCGTCGGGAAAAGCGCTGAAGGAAGTGCAGGGAATAACTTACAGGGATTCGACGGGAAAATTCTGCAACAATCTCGACAGGGCGAAAATCGAGAATCTGGACGAACTGCCCTATCCGGCGCGCGACTTCCTTCCCAACGAAAAATATTATTCGGCATTGTACAAGAACCCGTTCACTTTCATTTACTCGGGAAGGGGCTGCCCGAACCAGTGCACTTTCTGCGCGCCTCCGCAATTGCTGAGCGGCCAGAAGTACAGGCTGAGAAGCGTGAAAAACGTCATGGGCGAACTCTGGGAAATAAAGAAAAAATACAAATTGAAAAGCGTGCTGTTCAACGACGACACGCTCACGGTTAACCCGAGCCACTGCACGGAATTGTGCGACGCGATAATAAACGAGAAGCTGAACCTGCCTTGGGCGTGCTACAGCCGCGTGGACGGCATTTATCCGGAGCTCGCGGAAAAAATGCGCAAGGCAGGATGCTTCCTCGTGAAAATCGGATTCGAATCCGGCTCGGACGCGATACTTAAAAACATAAAGAAGGGGCCTCTGGCGACAATCGAAAGGGCGCGCTATGCGGCGAAAACTTTCATGGACGCGGGCATCCAGGTCCATGGAACATTCGTGCTCGGGTTGCCCGGCGAAACAAAGGAAACAATAAAGAAAACCGTGGAATTCGCGAAATCCTTGGACATTGACTTCGTGCAGTTCTCCATTGCGCAGCCCTACCCCGGAACCGTGCTATACAACGAAATGAAGGCCAAGGGATGGCTCCTGACGGAAGACTGGGACGATTATCTTGACAAGGAGGGCGTAATCGCGCCTATATTCGAGTATCCGGAGCTCAAGAAAGAGGACCTCGTGAAGGGAATGCATTACGCCTACAAGGAATACTACCTGAGGCCGAAATACATCGCGAAGGCGATAAGGCAGAGGCTCACGAACATGGAGCTCCTAAAGAACAGCTGGAGAAGCGGGATGAGCCTGATGAAATTCATAAGAAGCTGAAGGCAACGGAAGCCGGAATTCCGGATTCGGATTGCGCTATTTTTTTACCAGAACCCACACAAAGGTGGGAGAAAGCGGAAGAAGGAATTCCATCAGCGGCCTCGGAAGAATTTTGAGGAAGGAAAATCTTTTCGCGGCGGAATTGGAGCCGAATTTTTCGGGTTCGAGGAAAACCCGCATCGTGTAATCCCTTATTTCGAAT
>JBAZPA010000100.1:0-5511 GCA_041648435.1 archaeon | reverse complement strand
CGCTCAAGGAAGCCGAAACCTCTTTCGACCTCTATCCGTGCGACGATAACTACAAACTCATTCAGGTGATCCGGCAAAAGACAAGCCTCGAAATTCTCGGCACGCGCGAAACGGAACCGTTGCCGACTGAAACAACTCCTTAATCCCTTTTTGAACGGAATCTGCCGCCAAACATATCATCTCCGCCAGCCGGCGAACCGATATTCCCGCCTTTCTGGGCGAGTGGTTTCTTGACGCCGTCCGGCAAGGTTCGGTCGGTGTTAAAAATCCCTTCTCGCCAGTTCTACAAACCGTTTCACTCAGACCGGAGTCGGTCAGCGCGATCGTCTTCTGGTCGAAGAATTACCAGCCGTTCTTTCCGGCTTTGAACATCATCGACCCGATCTATCAAAAGCGGTTTTTATTCCATTACACGATCAACGGCTACGCGGGAAAAGCCAAAACGGCGTTCGAGCCGCATATTCCCAACATTCCCCGCGCGCTTTCCACGCTCAAACGACTCTCCGAACGTTACGGAAAAGAGGCTGTCATCTGGCGGTTCGATCCGCTCGTGTTTTCCAATATTTCCTCTCAAACGGAGCGTCTCGACACCTTTAACGATCTGTGCGCGCTTTTCGCCAAATATGTCGATCGATGCGTCGTCAGTTTCGTCGATCTGTATCAAAAAGTCCGGACGCGTTTCGACCGGTTGACGACCGATTCGGGCATTCAATTCATTATCCCGACGCACGAGCAACAAACGGATTTTCTCTGTAAAATGAAACAGACCGCAGACGCGCACGGCATTCATCTCAGCGCCTGTTGCGAGAACGATTCGGCTGTTCAGGCGGGCATACCGGAGAGTCATTGCGTGGACGCAGTTCTGTTAAAACATCTTTACCCGGACGAATCGTTTCCCGAGCCGGTCGCTCCGACGCGAAAAGGGTGTGGTTGCTATCTCAGCCAGGACATCGGCGCCTACAATACGTGCAACCATCACTGCGCCTATTGTTACGCCAACCGGTGACACCGGACGACTTTTTTCTTTACCTCTGCACGGATTTCAATTAACTTGGTCGGGAGATTATTGAACAATAGACAGGTTTTTATGAAGAAAATTATCATCTCATTTTTACTTGCGTGCTTCATCACTCCGTTCATCCATGCGGAAAACCGGCACGGCGTTCTGGTTATCATCGACGGCGCGCGCTATTCCGAAACGCTGGGCGACACGAGCGGCCAGTACATTCCGAACATGAAACGGCTCGCACTTCAGGGCGCGGTGCTGGATTCTTTTATCAACGACAACGTTACTTACACCAACCGCGCCGTTCCCGCCATCTGGTCGGGTTCGTGGACGGCTCCGCGCGACACGTCTTATTACTACCAAAGTAATTGGATCAGCACGCTATACGCGCAGGTTCCGTCGCTCTGGGAATATTTCCGCAAAGCCAAGAGCGTCGATTCGACGCAGGCATTTTACTTCATCAAGAATCTCTCGACGCCGTGGCTGCCGAGTTTCACTTCACAGTACGGCAGAAAATACTGGCCGTATTATACGCTCCAGGGAACACGCGACCTCGACGTCTGGAACAGTTGCAAATCGTATCTCCAAACCTACCATCCGCAGTTGTCCGTGCTGTATTTGTGCGACGTCGATTCGTACGCCGGTTACGGATGGACGCAATATACAAGCGCGCTCGCCATCGCCGACAGCATCGTCGGAATGCTCTGGGATTTCATTCAGTCCGACGCGACTTACCGCGACGCGACGACGGTTTTGGTCACCAACGATCACGGCAGGCATCTGGACGGCGTGAGTTCGGGATTCAAGAGCCACGGCGACGGTTGCTGGGGCTGTCGGCATATCATGTTACTGGGAATCGGTCCGGCGGTCAAAAGCGGTTGGCATTCGTCGAAAAAGCGTTCCATCCCGGACATCGTTCCGACCATCGGCGCAATTCTCGATTTCCCAACGCCGCTCGTTTCCGGGAACGTCATTACGGAGATGCTTGCCGACCAGACCGCGATCCCCAAAACCGACAGCGGAAAATTGCCCAACCGCTTCTTGTTCGACAATTTTCCCAATCCGTTCAATCCCGCAACAACGATTCGTTTTCAACTGACCAAACCGGCGCATGTCCGGATTCAGGTCTTCGATCTGCGCGGCAATGAAATCGTCTCATTAGTCAATCGGGAGATGCCGGACGGAATTCATGAGGTCGATTGGAACGGACGCGGCAACGACGACCGACCGGTTTCAGCCGGAATTTACTTTTACCGGATGACGACGGACGGCGGCATCTGCGAAACGAACAAGATGGTTTTCCTGCCATAATATTCCGTAGATTTTATCGTTGAAAAGGGAAGTGTATCATGAATATCATTGAAAAAGCAAAAACGGACGGATTGATTCTCGACGGCGGAATGGGAAGTATGCTGTTTCGCGCCGGACTCAGCGGAAAGCCCAGCGAGTTCTGGACGCTTGAACGCCCGGAAATCGTCGAAGCCATCCATCGCGCATACTTTGACGCAGGCTCGGATGTCGTCTCGGCCAACACATTCGGCGGAAGCCCGTTCAAACTGAAAAAAGCGGGGCTCGAAAAGCAGGCGATGACCGTCAATCAAAACGCGGTAGCCATCGCCAGACAGGTGGCGGGAAAGACCCAATACGTGGCGGGCGACATCGGACCGACCGGCGAGATGCTCCAGCCTTTCGGACTACTCAGCAAAGAAGAAGCGACTGCGACGTTCGGCGAACAGGCGGCTTGGCTGGCGGAAGCGGGCGTCGATCTGTTCATCGTCGAAACCATGTTCGACCTGAACGAATCTCTGGCGGCGATCGCGGGCATCCGGAAAGTGTCCGATCTGCCGATCTTTGCCACACTGACCTTCACTCAGAGTCCGAAAGGATTCGCAACGATCATGGGCGACCGCGTGGAACCCAGTATGAAATCGTTGATCGACGCCGGGGCGAGCGCCGTCGGCGCCAACTGTTCCATCGGCTCGGATAAAATGATCGGATTGGCGGCGGAAATCCGTGCCGTCATCACAAGCCCGGTCGTCATTCAGCCGAACGCCGGCGCCCCGAATACCGAAAACGGCGCGATCGTTTATCCCGAAGATGCGGAATTCTTCTCGGAGAACATTCGCAAGATCAAGAAACTCGGCGTGGAGATCGTCGGCGGTTGTTGCGGAACGACGCCCGATTATATTCGCCGCGTGTGCGAGAAAATCCGACAACCGAAGTAAAGCGGTGCAATCCGTATAGGTTTTTCGGTACGGCATTATATAAAAGAGATGACAACCAACGAACCGTTGATCCCGAAGCATGGAGGTTACCGAAAACTCAAGAGTTTTCAGGTAGCACAACTGATTTACGACATCACGGTGCGTTTCTGCGATCTCTACATCGACAAGCGCAGCCGCACTCACGATCAGATGGTGCAGGCGGCGCGATCGGGTGTGCAGAACATAGCCGAAGGAAGTCAGGCATCGGGCACATCAAAGAAAATGGAACTTAAATTGACCAATGTCGCCCGGGCAAGCCTCGAAGAACTGCGGCTGGACTATGAGGATTTCTTAAGGCAGAGAGGAATGATACAACTACAACCGGGCCACCCTGCGCTGATACGTTTCAAGAATCTGTGCTGTGCCACCATTGAAGAAGTGCGGCATTGGGTGGAAAACGAGCGGGAACAAATACGGACAGAAACCGACGCACACCGACAAAATAAAAATGCTGAATCGTCCATGCCTGTCGGTGGATGTCCAAAACAGAAAATGCCATCTTCTGCTTTAGTGGCCAACGCCGCACTCTCGCTCTTGAACATCTGTTGTTACTTCTTAGACCGCCAGCTTTCCGCTCAGGCCGCGGCTTTTGAAACAGAAGGCGGCTTCACCGAGCGGCTCTACCGGGTACGCTCCGAAAAACGCTCCTCAGGTACTTCATCCACTCCGCCCACCAAATCCAATCCGTCCAATAATAAATAGGAAAACTCCGTCGTTTTAAACCGCGTTGGAGTCTGACTAAGTAAAAATTTTTATCGAATTGAAAATATTTCTTGCTTTTCAAAGAATAAATTATTTCATTACCCCAAGTTTTTACTTAGAGAATTGATGCCGAAAAAACTGTTAATCCTTTGCCCGTTTAGCATGTTCCATCACGGAGGAGGAAGTGTGTCAATAGAGCAAAAGGAGCGCTTCGGCTTTGGCAAAATCCAAATCAAGAAACAACGTTTCAACAAAAGGGGGGAATCATGAAAAGGTTTTGGTACGCTATTTCGGCGCTCGTTCTGTTAATCGCTATGGCGGAGGTGGGTTGGGGGCAAACAAGTTTTCTTGGACTTAATGGTGGATTTGAAGGCAGTGCGGCGATTGATAACTTGACCGTATATGATTACCAATCCCCTCAAGAAAATAAATGGGTTAAGACGAATTCTAACCAGACAATATCCGACGAAACCTCAATTGTGCGAAGTGGAAACCATTCTCTGAAAATTAACAACACATCCACTACTGGCAGAAGAGTGTGGTCTCCCTTAGTTAGTACAGAAACAATGACTTCATCGGTGACTATTCAATATTATCGTCGTGTAAACAGTTCTATTGATTCTCAAAGCAACCAAGAATGTGTGATTAGATCTGGAACTGAGGTTCAACAAAGCACATACGACACTCCCGTAGAAAACACTTGGGAAAAACAGACGTATAGTCCACAGTCCGCAACATTCTCGAATATCGCTGGCGGAATAATGCATCGACAAATTGGTAATGGCGGTTATATGTTTATCGACGATATGTGTATTTATACGGGAAGTGTTGATAACTCTTCTCCTAATTCACCTCAATCAGTTAACGCTACAGCACAATCATCATCCTCGATGTTAATCCAATGGACATCTCCAACAGGAGGAGTAGATGGTGGCGGATATTTAGCCATACGATACCTATATACACCCTCAGAGTCCGACGATCCAAATCCGAACGGTATCTACGCGGTTGATAATACAATTACTGTATCAAATACCGGAACCGTCAGGTATGTTGGGACAGAAACTTCATTCACTGATTCAGATCTATCTCCAAATACGACGTATTACTATAAAGTTTACACTTATGATAAAGCATACAATTATTCGACTGAGGGTGAGGCATCCGATACCTCTCTCCCAGTCGAACTGACCTCTTTTACCGCCAAGCCCTCCGGCAATTCGGTGACTCTCGCATGGTCAACCGAATCCGAGATCGAGAATCTGGGCTTTATTCTGGAGAAAAGGAGCATAGAGCAGAGCGCATGGAGCAAAGTCGCCGATTACCTGACGGATAAAGCGCTGGCGGGTCACGGTTCGACGACGGAGAAGCATTCATATTCCTTCACCGACGCGGGCGTTCAGCCGGGCGCAACCTATGCTTACCGCCTTGCCGACGTAGATTACAGCGGCGCGGTGACCTGGCACAAGGAGGTTGAGGTTAAGGTTGAGGTTGAGTCGGGAAAAATGGTGGAAGGTTTTCACATCGGCGCGCTCTATC
>JBAZPA010000099.1:0-5526 GCA_041648435.1 archaeon | reverse complement strand
GGGCACGCGAGATTGAAAACATGGGAGAATTTCTTTTCAAGGATTTCATTCGGAAATGACTTTGAAATGTCCGCCTTCACGAAAGAAAAATTCTTATTATAGGAAAGCGCGGAAATATTCTCGATTTTTCCGGTAAGGAGGTTGTCGATGCAAGTCACGCTGAAGTTGTTCGCGCAAAGCGCTTCGCACAAGTGCGAGCCGATGAAGCCGGCTCCGCCGGAAACGAGGGCGCTTTTCATTTCAACTCATTCTCCCTCAATTGGTTTTCGCCAAGTCTTTCAGGAATTCCCTGAAGTCCCCAAGGTCCTTGCGCTCGACAGCGTAGGAGAGAATTGCTTTCAGGTAATCGGCCTTGTTTCCCACTGTGAGCCATTTCCCGCTTATTTCATGAGCGTAAACGCTTCCGTTTTTGCACAGGGAGTTTATCGCGTCCGTGACCTGCAGTTCGTTGTTCCTTCCAAATGGGGTTCTGCGCAATTCCGGAAAAATTTCAGGCATGAGAATGTAGCGGCCGAGGATTGCGTAATCGCTCGGCGGGTTCGACTGCGGCTTTTCCACGAAGCCTTCCGCGAGGAATGTTTTGCCGTATTCCTTTGCGATCGCGATTCCGTAATTCCGCGTTTCTTCGGCTTTCACGCGGCTTACGGCCACAACGCTCGAATTGAATTTTTCGTGCACTTCAATCAGTTCGCGCAGGCAGGGAATTTTTCCCTTAACGAGGTCGTCGCCGAGCATCAATGCAAAGGGCTCGTTTCCCACAAAGCGCTCCGCGCACAACACTGCGTGGCCCAGGCCACGGCAATCCTTCTGCCTCGCATACAGTATTTCCGCGAGGTTCTCCAGTTTTTCCAGTTCTTCGACCAAATCCTTTCGCCCGTGTGCAATTAAGTGCTCATTCAATTCGGGGTTCCTGTCAAAGTGGTCCTCAATCGCGCCTCTGCCCCTGCTCGTTATTATGAGAATTTCCTTTATTCCGGAGGCAACCGCTTCCTCTACAAGGTATTGTATTGCGGGCTTGTCCACAATCGGAAACATTTCCTTTGCCAGTGATTTCGTGGCGGGCAGGAACCTCGTGCCATAGCCCGCTGCGGTTATCACGGCCTTCCGCACCGGAATTGAAGCTTTTTTTGGGGATTGCATAATAATCACATTTCAAGAAAAATCATTTAACAAGGCAATCGTAGTTCTGGGGCCTTTTTGCGTTCCCGAAAACATTCCTTGCGTCAACCACTATTTTGCTTCCGTAATCCAGCCCCGAAAACTCGGGCCAGTCCGTGACTATGAGGACTATGTCGCTGTTGCGTATGGCTTCCTGGGCGGAGGGAAAGTAATTCGCCTGAGGAAAAATCCGCCTCATGTTCCTTTCCGCCTTCGGGTCAAAGGCATTCACTTCTTTTGCCATTGAAAGCAGTGCGGAAATTACCGGGATTGCGGGAGACTCGCGCACGTCGTCCGTGTCCGGCTTGAATGCGAGGCCGAGGACCCCGACCTTCGCGTTTTTCAAGTCGATTTTTGAGGCAGCCAATTCAACGAGGCGCATTGGCTGGGAATCGTTCGCCTCAAGGGTTGCCGAAATTACGGCCATTTTTTCGCCCTGCTTTTTCGCGATGCTTTTGAGTGCGCGCAGGTCTTTTGGGAAGCAGCTTCCCCCGAATCCGGGGCCGGGCTTGAGGAAGTAGGGAGCAATGCGTTTGTCGCTTCCCATTCCTTTTGCGACAGCTTCGATATCCACTCCAAGTTTCTTGGAAAGGTTCGCGAGCTCGTTCATGAATGAAATTTTAGTCGCGAGGAAGCAGTTGCTCGCGATTTTCGTCATTTCAGCGTCGCAGGGCTTCATTGCAAGAATGGGGGCATTGAAACCGGAATAAATTTCGCGCATCGCTCTTTCCGTGCGCGAGTCAATGCAGCCGATGACAATCCTGTCTGGGCCGAGGAAATCCTTGAGTGCAACGCCCTCCTTCAGGAATTCGGGGTTCATGCACAAGCCGAAATCCTTTCCGGCCTTTTTTGCCGAGGCGCTTTCAAGAATAGGGAGCACCACTCCTTCGGTCACGTTTGGAAGCACCGTGCTTTTCACGACCACGGCGCAGTAATCCTTTTTTTGGGCAAGCGCATTTCCGATTTCCTTCGCGCATTTCTTCAATGCGGAAAGGTCGGGCGCGCCGTTTTTCTTGGAGGGAGTTCCCACGCAAATGAAAACCGCGTCGCTTTCAAGCACGGCTTCGGCCACCGAGGTTGTGGCGGAAAGCGCGGATGGAACAAGCCGCGAAAGCGCATCCTCGAGGCCTTCCTCGTAAATCGGGCTTTTCTTCGAATTGATGGATTCCACTTTTTCGCGCGATAGGTCCGCGCATTTCACTTCGTGGTTCCGCATGGCGAAGCCCGCGCCCGAAACGAGGCCCACATAGCCCGCGCCTATTATCCCGATTCTCATTTTCAAGACACAGACATTGGAAATGAATCGCCTTTTATTGGTTATCGGACAAAATGCAAATTGAGGGAAACGGGGGAAACGGAATGCTTGTGAGGCAAAAGGGGAAGGCAAGGCACTACAGGACTGTGTGGTGGGAAAGCGGAAAACTCAAAATGATTGAGCAGAACCTCCTGCCATTCGAATTCAGGATATTCGCTTCGCGCAATCACAGCGAAACCGCGAAAGCGATAAGTGAAATGACGGTTCGCGGCGCTGGCGCAATCGGAGCCGCGGCGGGATTCGGTATTGGCCAGGCATTTTGCGAGGCAAAGAAAAAGCGCGGCGAAGAAATGTGGAAGTACTGCGCGAAGGCGCGGAAGGAAATCGAGGAAACGAGGCCCACGGCGGTTAATTTGTTCCACGCAACCCAAAGGGTGTGGGAAAGCGCGCGCAATTCAAGCAATCCGGCGGAAAGCGCATTGAAGGAAGCAAAGAGGATTGCGGACGAGGATTCCGAAGCGTGCAGGAAAATCGGGGAAAACGGAAAAAAATTATTGCGCGGGATTGAAGCAATGGAAACCCACTGCAATGCGGGCTGGCTCGCGTTCACGGACTGGGGTTCGGCCCTGAGCCCGGTTTACGCCGCAAAGCGCGAGGGAAACAATGTTTTCGTTTTCGTTGACGAAACAAGGCCGAGGGGGCAGGGGGCGAGGCTCACGGCGTGGGAGCTGAAGAACGAAGGGGTGAGGCACGCGGTCATCGCGGACAACGCGGGAGCGCATTACATGCAAAGCGGAAAAATAGGTTTGATGATAACTGGGGCGGACAGGATTGCGCAAAACGGGGACACTGCGAACAAAATCGGGACGCTCGAAAAGGCAATCTGCGCAAAGGAATTCGGAATACCGTTTTACATTGCCGCGCCCGAGAGCACGATTGACAAAAAATACAAAAGCGGAAAGGGGATGCCAATCGAGGAAAGGGACGGAAAAGAGGTATTGTTCCAGAGCGGTTTGGATTCAGAGGGAAAAATGCGCGAAATAAGGGTTTCGAATCCCGGAAGCAATGCGTTGAATCCGGGCTTTGACGTCACGCCGGCGCGCCTGATAAAGGGGATAATAACGGAAAACGGAATCGTGCGGCCGGGAAAGGGGAAATTTGAATGAAGGGAATCAAAACCGCGCTCATTCTTGCGGGAGGAATCGGGGAGAGGCTGAGACCCCTGACAAGCGAAATTCCGAAGCCGCTTCTGGAAGTGAACGGAAAAACCATTCTCGGGCACCAGTTTGACTTGCTGAAAAAATTCGGAATCGGGAAAGCGATAATTTCAGTCGGTTATCTGAAAGAAAAAATCATGGAGCGAATAGGAGACGGAAACGGATTCGGGATAAAGGTCGAATACGTGGAGGAAAATTCGCCTCTCGGAACCGCGGGTCCCTTGAATATCGCAAGGGAAAGCCTTTCGGGGGAGGAGAATTTTCTGTGCTTCAACGCGGACAACCTGATGAATCTCGACGTGAAAGAAATGCTTTCTGAGCACTTGGAAAACCGCGCAATCGCGACAATCGCGCTCGTGAAAGTTCATGACCCGAGGGCGTACGGAATCGCGCGCCTTGAAGGAAAACGGATTGCGGAATTCGTGGAGAAACCCGCGCGGGAAAACGCGCCGAGCGACTGCGCGAGCTCCGGATTCTACATCCTGAACCGCAAGGCACTCGGATTCGTGGAAAAGCGCGAAGGAAGGCAGATGCTCGAATACGACGTTTTCCCAAAAATCGCGGAAGCCGAAGGGCTTTACGGCTTCGCGCACAAAGGACAGTGGTTCGACACGGGCACTATTGAAAGCTACGAAAAAGTGAAGAGGGAATGGAGGGGAAACAAGTGATTGGAATAATCGGGGGAACGGGAATTTCCGCGGAACTGCTTGAAAACGCGAAGGAACAAAAAGTGGAAACCCCTTACGGGGCGCCAAGCGATTCCATTTTCACGGGGAGCATCGCAGGAAAAAAAGTGGCGTTCGTCCCGAGGCACGGAAGGAAGCACACAATCAATCCGAGCAACGTGAATTACCGCGCGAACGTTTTCGCGCTGAAAAAAATAGGTGTGCGAAGGATTATCGCGCCCTGCGCCGTGGGCTCGCTGCGGAAGGAAATAACTCCGGGAAGCTTCGTGTTTCCCGACCAATTCATTGATTTCACGAAGTCCAGGAAAAACACCTTCTTTGACGCCGAAGTGGTTGCGCACGCCTCGATGTCCAAGCCGTTCTGCAGTGAAACGCGCGCAATAATGATAGGCGTCGCAAAGAGGCTCGGGATAGAATGCCATGAAAAAGGAACCAACATTGTTGTGGAGGGACCGCGGTTTTCCTCGGTTCCGGAAAGCAGGATGTTCAGGCAGTGGGGCGCGGACACAATCAATATGACAATGATGCCGGAAGCTGGCCTCGCGAGGGAAGCCGAACTGTGCTACTGCCCCGTGGCAATGGTCACTGATTACGACAATTTCTCGGAGCACAGGGTGGATTTGGCGGAAGTCCTCGGAACAATGCGCGCGAACGCGGAAAATTTCAGGAAGCTCGTGGCGGAAGCCGTGAAGGAAATTCCCGAAGAAAGGAAGTGCGGCTGCGGAAGCGCGATGCAGGGCGCAAAAATCTGAAGGGGGCAAATAATGTCATACATTGGTATTTTGGAATAAGGCAGGGGGCTTTGCGGGGTTTAGCACATTAGCAGGTAAAGCCATAACGGGACCTGATGATTTTGTTTTTTTCATCGAACATCAAGGACTTCTTTGTGAATAAAATTCCAAAGGGGGAAAAAAGGTTTGTATTTATAAAATACAACTTAATAACAAAATATAATCTTATAAAATACAACATTAAAGAATTCGCGTTACCCTATTACAGAATTCCGATATTTAATATTCGGCTTCAACTCCCTACGTGGGCTGTTGAAGCAAGCAAATGAACGCGCCAATTCTTTTAAACAGGGTGAGTGTAATAATAATCGTGTTTTTTGGGGTGGGAAATTGAACAAAACGCTTTTCGCTCTGGCGGCAGTGCTCTTGGTTTTCGGCGAGTTCGCGGTAGCGGCGCCAAGCGTTTCAATAACCTCGCC
>JBAZPA010000098.1:0-5533 GCA_041648435.1 archaeon | reverse complement strand
TGCGCGGAACAAAACTTCTTGAAAAAGCCGTGCTCGACCGCGAATACAACGGGAAAAACGAACTGGAATTGCAGGGCCTCTTCGTGGAAATCGGTGCCGACCCCATTTCGGCAATCGCGAAGGGGATCGGCGTGAAAACGAACCCGAAAGGCGAAATAATAATAGACAGGAATTCCTCTGCCACGAACATCGCGGGAGTTTTCGCCGCGGGCGACGTTGCGGACGCGCCCTACAAGCAGGCCATTACGGGAGTGGCGGAAGCCGTTGTGGCCACATTCGGAGCGTACAATTACGTTAAGGGAAACGAAGTGCAGAACAGGTAGGCAAAAAATAGCTGGGCAAACGAATACCAAAAAAACGGAACCGCTGACCTTTTTAAAATTATTTTAATTTGGTTCTTTGCATCCGCGCTTTCTTGAATCTGACAGTGAATTCCCCTGCAATCATTTCCCTTTCGCTTTTTGACATCGGATGGCGAATTTTGTTTTTCAGGAAAGCGTCTGAAAGGCGACCCTTTTTGCGGAGTTCCCTCCTTGCCTCCGCCACGAAGAGCAGACCTTCCCTTTCCTTTATGGAAAGCAATTTCTGAGACGTGCCTCTGCTCCGCCAGAGCAGCTTTCTCAGCGAAACCGCGGTCTTTTCATTCGGGTAAAACGCGTTCTGAAGCACGCCAACGTAACCTTTTGTGAATTCGGAGCACGCATCCACGCACTGGATTTTCGTCTTTCCGAGGTATTCCCCGAAGGCTTCGACGCGTACTTTTTTTGCGGGAGTGAAAAGCCTTGCCCGGAGCGCCATAACAATCGAGGGGCGCCCTTCTTGAGTTCGCCCACCGCTCAGGTAAATCAGCCTCCTGCCGAGCCGCTCCCTCGCAAATCCAATGAGTTCCCTATATTGGGCAGAAAAGCTTTCGAAGGCGCTCTTTGTAAGACCCTTTTTGAAAAACGGCGGGGCGTTGAAGCTTGTTTCAAGGCCTCTCAATCCGAAAATAACTAGGATTGCGCGCGGATTCTTTTCAACCTTGATTATTTCACGTTTCCAGTTCTCACCCAATTTCAAGAGCGCATAATCCTTTACCAGGTCGTCCTCGGAAACGTTCTTAAGCTCGCTTGCGGCACCCATGCGTCTTGCGTTTTCCAATGCGAAAAACGGGTGCACAAGGACGGAAACCTTTTCAAAATAAAGCGTTTTCAATCTGGCTCACTCCACTTTCACGTAGGCGCCCTTCTTCCCGTGGCACACAGGACAGCACCAGAAGTCCGGGAGCTCCTCGAATGCGGTTCCCGCCGGCACTTTCGTGTCCGAATCCCCGTATTCTTCCTCGTAAATCGCGCCGCATTCCATGCAGCAGTAAACCGAGAATTCCTTTTTTTGCATTAGGAACTCATTAGCTCTAAGGTTTTAAATATCAATTGTGCTATTAATGCAGGATTAGTGCAGGCGAAGAAATGGCGGAAGAAATTGCCGAAATGGAAGTGCCGGAACTCGTGGAAAAGCCCACGGGACAAATGGCATTCCTGAAAAAGGTGGATGAGGAGAGGTTCGTGGAAGCCGCATTGTTCATGTCGCCGAAGGCGATAACATTGCGCGAGCTTTCAAGGCACACGGGAATAAAGGATTTGGGATTGCTGCAAAAATGCATATTGCGCCTGATCCAGAGGTATTCGGAAACCGATTCCGCGCTCGAAGTGATTTTTGAGAGGGGAATCGCGGCAATGCGGGTAAGGGAGCCCTACAACGCGATGGTCGCACATCTGGCCGCGAGCAGCCAATTCAACAAGGGAATAATGAAGACCTTGGCGGTAATCGCGTACAAGCAGCCCATAACCCAGAGCCAGTTAGTGCGGTTCCGCACGAGCAAGGCCTACGACGACGTGAAGGCTCTCGAGGAAAGGGGATTCGTCCAGAAAATTCCCTCGGGAAGGACATTCGCGCTTAAGACCACAAAGCGGTTTTCGCAGATGTTCGACAAGAAGCAGAATACGGAAAATCAACCAAAGCAAACAAACGGGTTTGAATAATTAACCAAAAGCAAACATAATTTTCCTTAAAAGTTGTGTTTTTCAACGTACAAACATAAAATAACGATAAATTTATATATTACCTGCGGAGCATATATTACAAAGTGAGCCTGATCCCAAATTCTTTCATTGAAGTGGTTTTTTTTGACTGCTTCTTTTCCTTCTTTTAGCAACCCAAAATTTCGCCAAAACTTTTCCGCGAAAAAGAATCAGCTTGATTTCCTTTTTTTCACGGAAGCAATTTTCTTTGGCAGGTAAATTTCCAGAATTCCATTCTTAAAACTTTTTGTCATCTGCTTTGAGTTCACTTCGCAGGGCAATTCAAGTTCCTTTGCGAACGAGTTTTCCTTTGATTCCGCCTTAATTGAAAGCTTTTTTCCCCCTAATTTCAATTCCAAATCTTTTTCGCTTATCCCCGGCAATTCAGCGGTAATGGTAACCGCGTTGGGTTCCTCGCGCAAATCCGCCAATGGCTCCCTTGACTTTGAAATTCGCGGGTCACCCTCGCGCTGTCCTTTTACATTTCCGAATTCCTCTATTCTTGGAATCCCGTCCGCCCCCATTTTGATTGAAATTCCCATTACAAGGGGCTTCCTTTCAATGTTCGACTGCCTGCCCTTGGTAAGCATGCCCTTCATCATGTCGTCCATCATTTTCTCGATTTTCTCGAAGTTGTCCATGCTTCCGAAGAATCCCTCGAACGGATCAATGCTTTCGCGATTCGTTTTCTTTTTCCAGAATACCATTATTCTTTCACCCCGAAACCCGAAAGGCTTGACTGGAATTTCTCGTCCAGCAGGCGCTGGTTCGTGAGCCACGATTTCCGCACGAAATGCGGCAGGCAATTGTTTTCGTCAAGCCATTTGCGTATGAATGAAATAGTGTCCTCGTCGTGCGGGTAACCCGAACCCATGAAACCGTATTTCTGGCTTAACTCTGTTATCGCGGAATCCCTTTCCACTTTCGCGATTATCGAGGCCGCGCTCACAATCGGGTAATTCACGTCCGCCTTGTGCTCCGAGTAAATTATGGGGTTAAAGGAAATGTAATTGCGGATGCGCTTTGCAAAGGATTTCTCGATTATGTCTGGCGAGTCCACGTAAACTACATCCGGCTTCTGTTTCAGGCTGTTGAGCAATTGGCCTATGCGCATCGCCTCGATTTCGTTCAGGGATTTCCTGTCGCGCAGGGAATCGATTTCTTCGGCTGGAATGTTTGCGGAGCCGAATTCAAGCAGGGCGCGCTTGAGCAGAACGTATTGCCTTTCCCTTTCTGCCGGAGCCAGTTGCTTTGAGTCCCTGACCCCGATGTCAAGCAACTTCTGCTCGTCTTTCTTGGCAAGCATTGCGATTGACAGAACCATGGGACCAAGGCACGGTCCCCTTCCCGCTTCGTCTATTCCCGCAACAAGCATCAAGAAACACCAATGAGGTTATGGAAGGCAAAGGGAATAAAAATGTTTTTCTCTTACCCGCGCCTTCCCGCAGAGCTGTTGCGGGGAAAATTCTTCCTGTAATTTGAGATTGCGCTCTTGCGCACGAATTCGCGGGCAGCCGGAATGGAAAGGAAAAGCCCAGGCCTGCGGGGCACTAGAAGCCCGTGGCCGGGAAAAACTTTTCCGAGGTCGGAAAAAACCTTCTGTTCCAGGAAGAAATTCAGCTTCACTTTCCCGAAACCGTACCTTTCCTCATTGAAAAACTTCGGGTAGTGCCTTTCGACGCGGAACTCGTTTTTCTTTGGGCCTGAAATGAACCTTATCCAGCCAAAATCGCTGTTCTTGTTCAGCAGCTTCCAGCCCAGGAATTCAAGGTTATTAAGAAGCTTCTTCAGCCCCGCTTCGATTTCGGGCGTTGTAACGAAGGCAAGCCAGCTTTCCTTTTTACGCGGACGGTAGCATGACGAAAAGTAGTAGTCGATGCTGGTGTTGCCCTTTTTGTCCTTTTCAGGGTTGCTGCGCTCAACAAGTATTCCTAGCTTTGGCACGGATAGAATATGACAGAAAAGTAATAATACGTTTTGGTTCTGGCAAAAGCGAAAAAAGAAGAAAGCCAGCGCTTTACGCGCTGACCTCTATGTTCAAGCGCTTCTTGAGCTCGCGGTACCTGTTTCGTATGGTCACTTCGGTCACGCCCGCGACGTTCGCGACTTCCTTCTGCGTCCTGCGCTCGCCTTTGAGCAGGCCCGCGATGTAAACCGCGGCAGCCGCGACTCCCGTCGGACCGCGGCCCGAAATCAGGCCGTTGCTGATTGCATTCTCCAAAATCTTTCTTCCCTCTTCCTGCACTTCGCCCGAAAGGTTCAGTTCCGAGGCAAAGCGCGGAATGTAGTGTATCGGGTTTGTGAGCGGTATGTCGATTTTGAGTTCGCGGACAAGGAACCTGTAGGTTCTCCCTATTTCCTTTTTCGTAAGGCCTGTCGCTTCCGCCATTTCGTTCAGGGTCCTTGGAACGTTGTAGGTCCTGCAGACCGTATAAAGCACTGCCGCGACAACCGCTTCAATCAGGCGCCCCCTTATCAGGCCCTTTTTGACGGTTTTCCTGTAAAGCAATGCGGCCGCTTCAACCAATGATTCGGGTATGTTCAGGTAGCTCGCGACGCGCCTCATTTCCGTTAACGCTATGCTGAGGTTTCTCTGCATGCTACTTGAAACAGATGCTCTTTTGTGCCACTTTATGAGGCGATACATCTGCGCCCTGCTCTTGGAGGACAGTTTGTTTCCGCGCAGGTCGGTTCCCCTGCGGTCAATCATTGTCACAAGGCCCTTGTTGAGCTTTACAAACTTCATCGGGCTTCCCGTCCTCGACTGCTCATCATACTGGTCCGAGTCGAACGACCTCCATTCCTTTCCAAGGTCCACCATGTCCTCGGAAACTATGAGCCCGCATTTCTGGCAGATTATTTCCCCGCGCTCGGCTTCCCTTCTCATTTTGCTGCTTCCGCATTCCGGGCATTTTGTTTCGGTCATATTTTGTCCCCCTCCTGAACTCGCATTGCCTTTAATGCCTCTGGAAACTGAATTGCCGCCAAAGGTCTTTCCTTTCAAGTGCTTGACCCCAAAAAAAGTAATTCCATTTTACTGGATTCCCTTAAGGATTCCAATGCCCGCAGACAGGCACTGCCTTTACTGGCTGGCAATGCTTGGCTACTTAAAAGAAAGTATTAGAAACCTATATTAAATGCCTACCACGAGGTATTTAAATGTTCCGGTGCGATTTTAAACCGAATTATTTCTCACAATTCAGTCCGATGGTTTCAGCTAGAAAGCTATTGCAGTACTGCCTGAACGCTTCCGCTCTGGCCGGGCCTGCTTGTGACCTTTGCCTTCGCTGTGCTTCCCGATGCAAGCTTGACCTCGATTACCGCGCCCTTGGTTATGACGTTCCTTCTTGCAAACTGCCTGTTCGCGGGATTCTCGGAAACGTTGAGTATCTCGCATACCAAAACCTTCCTTGTCTTCGGGTCAAGCACTGATGCGTGGTTTGCCTTCCTTGCCTTGACCTTTATGCCGCCGC
>JBAZPA010000097.1:0-5548 GCA_041648435.1 archaeon | reverse complement strand
CGAATCCGTGAATGAATTGAAAACCTCCCGGAGGTTTGGAACCTCCGGGAGGCTGGAACCCTGACTGCCGTGTCTCTACAACAATGTGGGATATTGGAAAATGTTAGAAGGATAAATTGTTTTATTTCAAAAAAGTCGATAGTTTAAATCCGTACAAATCAATGGCTCGTTTCGATCATATCAAAACCCTCTGGAACGGATGAAAGGAATCATGACCGCATCAATCGCCGAACTCGTTGAAAAATTCTCACGCAATATCGCCGAATATAAAAACCCGAAGTACAACGAGACACATGTGCGCGTCGAATTTGTCAATCCGTTCTGGGAAGCGCTCGGCTGGGATGTCAACAATTTTTCCGGTTATTCGCTGGCATTCCGCGATGTGATTCATGAGGATGAAGTTCGTGTTGGGGTGAACACAAAAGCGCCGGATTATTCCTTCCGCATCGGCGGCAAACGCATTTTCTTTCTGGAAACCAAGAAACCATCCGTCGATTTGAAAAACGATCCCGCTCCGGCGTTTCAATTGCGCCGATATGCATACAGCGCCAAACTGCCGGTCTCGATCCTGACCGATTTCGAGGAATTCATCGTTTACGATACGACTCTCAAACCTGCCATCACGGACAAAACGCATGTCGGACGTATGCTTTACTACACTTATCAGGAATATGCCGAGAATTGGGAATCCATACAGGCGACATTTTCCAAAGAGGCGGTTCTGCGCGGCGATTTCGAACGCTTTATTCAGAGCAAACAGGGTAAAAAACCGCGCGCCGAGATCGACCGCGACTTTTTAAACGATCTCGATAACTGGCGCATCCTGCTCGCCCGCAATATCGCCCTGCGCAATCCGAATCTCTCCGAGCGCGAACTCAATTACGCCGTGCAATTCACGATTGACCGCCTGATCTTCCTGCGCATGAGCGAAGACCGCGGCATCGAAACGCAATATCCGCTTCAATCGCTCCTGAATGGCGAGCGCGTCTACCAGCGTTTAGTCGAGATTTATTATCGCGCGGACGAACGCTACAACTCCGGGCTGTTTCATTTCAACGAAAAGGACGGCGCCAATCCCGATACAATCACGCCGACCCTGACGATTGACGATAAATTACTGAAAGAGATCGTCCGCAATCTCTATTATCCCGATTGCCCGTATGAATTCAGCGTTCTGCCGGTAGAAGTTCTCGGCAACGCTTACGAACAATTCCTCGGCAAACGCATTTCGCTGACCGCCGGACATCATGCCCGCATTGAGGAAAAGCCGGAAGTGCGCAAAGCGGGCGGCGTCTATTACACGCCTCAGTACATCGTGGATTACATCGTGAAAAACACCGTCGGCAAATTGCTGGAAAACAAAACGCCCACCGAGGTTTCCGAACTCCGCATCCTCGATCCCGCCTGTGGCAGTGGCAGTTTCCTGCTCGGCGCGTATCAGTACCTGATGGACTGGCATCTGGAATATTACCGCAAGGAATACGAAAAGACCGGTGTCATTCCGGTAGTCAAAGCGGAAAAAGGAAAACGCAAAGCCGCGACGCAGGCGATCTTTTCCGGAAAAGGCGGCGACTGGTTTCTCTCGACTGCCGAGAAGAAACGCATCCTGCTGAATAATCTCTACGGTGTGGACATCGACGCCAACGCCGTGGAGGTCACTAAACTCAGTCTTCTTCTGAAAGTGCTGGAAAACGAGAACAGCGAAACCCTTGCGCGGCAATTAGGACTGTGGCATGAACGCGCCCTGCCGAACCTCGCCAATAATATCAAATGCGGCAACTCGCTGATCGGTCCCGACTATTACGAACAGCAACAGGCGAATCTCTTTGACGAAAAAGAAGCCCTGCGGATCAATGTCTTCGACTGGGAGAAGGAATTCCCGGAGATATTCTCTCGCAAAGACGCAGAGAACGCAAAGGGCTTTGATGCGGTGATCGGGAATCCACCGTGGGGAGCTGAGTTTACCCAAGAGGAAAAGGAATATTTCCGTAAAAGATTTGAAGCCTACCACGTTAGAACGCCAGAGTCATTTAATTACTTTGTTGGGCAGATGTGGACATTGACCAATCAAAGAGGTTCTATAGGTGTAATTATCCCCAGTAGTTTTCTCAATCAACATGAATTTTGGAAGACTCGTAAATTATTGGTGGAGACTGCCAAGTTCTTTCGAATATGTATTATAGGTGATGGTGTTTTTAAAAAAGTAACTGCGCCTTCTTGTATTCTTGTGTTTGGGGCAGGAGGTATAAAAAAGTCGTTGTTGTTTTTTGATTTTCGGAAAAATGATAGAAATTTATTGCCTACCTTGCTTGAAAAAGAATATACGGGACAAGATGCATCTCAGGTCGGAAAAGATTCTGATAGTTATATCCTTCAAGTTCATGGTGGCGGTAATATAATTCAAAAGTGCAATAAATGGCCTCGACTGCGTAACATAGCTGAAGATGTTGCTACTGGTGTGAGTTCAGGCTTGGACAAGGCTTATGTTTATATGCCTGACCAAGTAAAGAACTTAAACTTAGAATTTGATTTATTACGGAAACTCATTATTGGTGGCGAGATTGGACGCTATTGGCTTAGGCCTGAATCCGGAAGAAAAATAATTTACATTACTCCGGAGGAAAAGATTGAAAAATATCCGCAAATTCAAGCAGTTCTTTTACCTTGTCGCGAGCAACTCAAATTGCGTAGAGAGGCCGCGAATGGGAAAATACCTTGGTATTCTCTCAATTGGCCGAGACGTAAGAAACTGTTTGAGCAACCTAAAATTTTAATACGCCAAACTGCTGATCATATAATGGCTTCCTATGATACCGATGGCTGGTATTGCTTAAAAAGTGGAATTATTGTGCAACTGCCAAGAAATGCCCAAATTCGCTATGAATATTTACTAGGTTTGCTTAATTCTCGATTGGTCAAATATCTGTATGATGAGCTAGTTGGTGAACAAGCAAGAGTATTCCCCGAAGTCAAACCTGTTCAATTATTCAAGCTTCCCATCCGCGCTATCGACTTCAGCAATCCGGCAGATAAAGCCCAGCATGATCGCATAGTTGCGCTGGTTGAGACGATGCTGGCGTTGCACAAACGTCTGCCAGAAGTCAACACGCCGCAGGAGAAAGACGTCATTCAGCGTCAGATTACCGCTACCGACGCGCAGATCGATAAATTAGTTTATCAGTTGTACGGGCTGACGGAGGAAGAGATCAAGGTGGTGGAAAATGTCTGAACCGGGATTTATGGGATTAAAGGATGGACAGGATTAGAATCGTGAAAAGTTATGAGTTTGTTTCTTTAATCCAGGTAATCTGTAAATCCTATGAATCGTGGTGCTGATAATTAAAGGATGGACAGGATTGAGACCGTGAACAAGTTGGAAGTCAATTTCTTTAATCGTGGTAATCCGTAAATCCTATGAATCGAGGTTCAGACAATTATGAAGTATGAAGAATTAACCCGCAGAATCATTGGTTGTGCAATGCAGGTGCATTCAACTTTGGGTAATGGTTTCCAGGAAGTGATATACCAGCGTTGTCTGGCAATAGAATTTATTGAAAATGAGATCGGCTTTCAGCGCGAATTGGAGATGCCAATATTTTATCACAATCAGCAGGTAGGAACTCGCCGGGTAGATTTTTTTGTTGAGGATAAGATAATGGTGGAACTTAAAGCGCTTATCCTGTTGGAGGACGTCCATTTGGCCCAGGCGATCAACTATTTGGAAGCCTATAACCTTGAGGTTGGTTTATTGATTAACTTCGGAGCAAAGAGTCTGGAGTTCAAACGCTTAATGAATAAGAAATATCGAGAAGAAAATGTCTGAACCGGGATTATTGGGATTAAATGATGGACAGGATTAAGATCGTGAACAAGTTGGAAGTCAATTTCTTTAATCGTGGTAATCCCGGAATCCTATGAATCATAGTGCAGACAATATACGGGCTGACGGAAGAGGAGATCGGAGTGGTGGAGGAAAAAGGGTAAAGTATGCAGGATAAACAGATGTTAGGCTCTTGCTATAATCTTGTTACAGATAGGTCAAAGAAAACAGTGGAAACAATCAATGAACATTGACAAAGCACTTGAGCAACTAAAACCATATCGCGAAAAGCATTTTAAATTAGGTGAAGCAGTCATGCTAGCAGACGGCGGCGCTATGTATCCACTCGATTTGTTGGTCTTGGCAACTATCAAACGTTCGCTATGCCTTCTGAAAGGTTTCGTCAGCATGATTGAAGCAAAGAACTTCGTAGCTGCGGCTCCGCTTATTCGACTTCAACTTGATAATTGCCTTCGTCTCTATGCGGGCACACTTGTAATCGACCCTCAAGAATTTGCCAGGAAGATAATTAATGGCATACTTGTCAGAAACCAAAAAGACAGGTCAAACCAAAAAATGACCGACCGGTATCTTGTGGACAAACTCACTCAACAATTCACTTGGATCAAAAAGGTATACGACAACACTTCTGGTTACATCCATCTTTCGGAAAAGCATGTTTTCAATGTTTTGCGAACATCGGGGGAAGACCACAAGTTCAATCTGAGAATCACTGACAGAGAAGAGTTTATTCCTGATGCGCTTTACATCGAAGCGATAGATGCATTCAAAGCAACGACCGACATTCTCTTTAGGTATATTTATGGTTGGGCATACACTAAAGACAATCCCGAATAAGCTGCAAAGGAACTTAGAGTGAGATCGCAATCAAAACGAATGGATAAGAAATAACAATGAAATGTTTATAGGTTCACCCCATTTTAGAAGGAGAAAAGGAATGAAAAAGTTGATTCAGGTATTAATTTTTCTTCTATTATTGTCAATTGTTTCTAATGCACAGGATACTCTTGTGACAACTTTAGGGGCTGTGCATGTTGGGAAATTTATTGAACAAAAGAAGAACCGAATTCTCTTCATACCATCCGGATCAAAGTTTGATATACCCCAAAATATTCCGACGGAAATGGTTAGATATATCAAAGGTTCAGATGGTTCAATTCTGTATGCGGAAAATGTTCAGGGTGAAAATAAAAACACTGAAAAATCAGAAGAAGATTCACTTAAAAATATTACAATGGTTAAGAGTGAATCTGACCTCAGACCCACGAATGTGAAACAGGTTCTCCCTAAAGATTCTAACATGGATAAGATTAAATCGGACGATTTAACCGCAAATCTTCAGGAACGCACTGTTGTTGCTATAGAAGAAATTGCAACTGTAGAGAAGTTTTTTATGAACTACACAATTGTCATGACGGTACTTACAGTTATATTGTTAGTTATTTCAATAAAGTAAGAGGTAAAAAATGGCATCAGAAAATTTATCAAGGTCATGGACATTAGCGGCGAAGGTCATTTATGCCGCTTTTCAGATATTAAAAGAAAGAGGTAACGAAGCGCCGGGGCGTGAAGTTGTAGCGGAGGTTGAAAAGCGAGTCCAATTAGACGATTGGGCAAAAGAGAGATATGAAAAGACCGGTTATCTTCGTTGGCAAACAATACTGCAATTTTATAGTATTGACTGTATCAAAGCCGGATTTCTTTTAA